>DAOUDD010000042.1:0-6076 GCA_034431765.1 Ktedonobacteraceae bacterium
AGATCGAGCACAAATTTCACAGTCTTGCTGCTCGATCTCTGTTTACAAGGCAAGCTAAGGAATGTAAGTCATGAATAAGCAGGGTAGCATGCGTGTCCCGTTGCGCGAACGCAATAAGCAACGAATTCTCCAACGTATCCAGAAAGCAGCGTTTGAACTCTTTCTTACAGTTGGATATAAGGACTACCTTTCTCTTGACAATTGTTACTCTACTCGCTAGACTAAGCTTCACACAACCCAATAGCGGCAAAGACCAGGAGGAGTAGCTGCGTTCCTCACAGAGAGAGAGAAAGCCACCGGCTGCAAGCTTTCTCAGGCACAGCGCAGTGAACGTCGCCTGCAAGCCTGGAATCCGAACACAACACAACGTAAGATTCCACGAACGTGCTCGTTACGCACCAATGAGGATTAACCTGCTCAAAACGACAACAGGATTCACGAGCGCAACAATTCCCCCTACTACTCACAGCCATGCTCTGGGAGGCACACAGCGCATCCGCACAACCAAAAGCCGAGCGGTTAATCGAAACAAGGTGGCACCACGAGTTTCTTCCTTTCTCGTCCTTGACGGGAAAGGTTTTTTTTATTACATAACACATGGGAAAGAAGAGAGATGATCGAGCAGGAAAAGACAGCACCCGCAACATCACTGCCCAAAGCGTACGAGCCGCAGGCGGTCGAAGCGAAATGGTACCGCTTCTGGGAAGAGAATGGCTACTTCAAACCGCGTCCCAATCCGGCGCGCAAACCGTTCGTGATCAGCATGCCCCCACCCAATGTGACAGGCGCACTGCACCTGGGCCATGCCATCACCGCGACAATAGAAGATATCATGACCCGCTACCACCGCATGCAGGGCGACGAGACGCTATGGGTACCCGGCGAAGACCATGCCGGCATCGCTACCCAGACCGTGGTTGAGCGCCTGCTACAAAAAGAGGGAACTGACCGGCACAAAATTGGCCGCGAAGCTTTCGTAGAGCGCGTCTGGCAGTGGGTCTACCAGTATAAAAGCCGCATCCAGGACCAGCATCGCCGTCTCGGAGCCTCCTGCGATTGGTCGCGCGAACGCTTCACTCTGGACGAAGGTCTGACAAAGGCTGTGCGCGAGGTCTTTGTGCGCCTGCACGAGGAAGGACTGGTCTATCGCGGCGAACGTGTCATCAACTGGTGCCCTTTCTGCATGAGCGCGCTCTCCGACCTGGAGGTGAACCACGTTCAGACGCCCGGCAAGCTGACCTACGTGCGCTATCACCTTAAACCTCAAGCTGATCAGGCTAACGCGCAGGGAAACGAGCACGAGTACATCAGCGTTGCTACCACACGACCAGAAACGATTCTTGGTGATACTGCTATCGCCGTCAATCCGAACGATCCGCGCTACAAAAACTTGATCGGTCGCCTGGCAATCGTACCAGTGGTCGGACGCGAGATCCCAATCGTCGGCGATGAGGCGGTCGATGCCTCGTTCGGCACGGGAGCCGTCAAGGTGACCCCGTTCCACGATCCGGTAGACTTCGAGATCGGCCAGCGCCACCACCTTCCCTCGGTGCAGGTGATCGGCTTCGATGCCAGGATGACTGCCGCCGCCGGCCCCTACGCTGGACAGGATCGCTACGAGGCGCGTCAGCATCTCGTCTCCGACCTGGAGAAGCAGGGGCTGATCGTCAAGATCGAGGACTACGTTGTGCCGCTCGGTCGCTGTCAGCGCAGCGATACCGTCGTCGAGCCGCTGATCTCGAAACAGTGGTTCGTCAGGATGATGCCGCTCGCGACGCCTGCGCTCAATGCCGTCAAATATGGGCAGATTGAGATCGTGCCCGAACGCTTCCAGAAGACATACACCGATTGGCTGGAGAATATTCATGACTGGTGTATCTCGCGCCAGCTCTGGTGGGGCCACCGCATCCCGGTCTGGTACTGCGACGTGTGCGGTGAAACCATCGTGAGCCGCGAAGACGTAACAGAGTGTTCCTGCGGCAACGCGAAACTGCGCCAGGACGAAGATGTGCTCGACACGTGGTTCAGCTCGTGGCTCTGGCCCTTCAGCACGCTTGGCTGGCCCGAAGTCACCGCCGACTTGCTGCGCTACTACCCCACCTCGGTGATGGAGACCGGTTACGATATCATCTTCTTCTGGGTCGCGCGCATGGTCATGGCCGGCATCCACTTCATGGGCACTATCCCCTTCTCGACCATTTACCTGCACGGATTGGTGCGCGATGCCAAGGGCGAGAAGATGAGCAAGTCCAAAAACAATGTGGTGGACCCGCTTGAGGTGATGGACAGGTTCGGCACCGATGCACTACGTTTCACTCTGGCGACCAGCAGCACGCCCGGCAACGACATGAAGCTGATCGAGGAGCGCATCATCGGCAATCGCAACTTCGCCAACAAGATCTGGAACGCCTCGCGCTTCGTACTTATGACCACGGCACAGATCGATGGCGGCGTCCCAGCGCTCGACTCACTGCAACCAGCCACGTTAGCGGATCGCTGGATACTCGACCGCTTCGAGAGGCTCACCAGCTCAGTCACGCGCCTGATCGACGACTTCCAGTTCGGCGAGGCCGGGCGGCAGATCAACGAGTTCTTCTGGTCCGACTACTGCGACTGGTACGTGGAGATCGCGAAAGTACAGATGCAGGGCGATGAGATTGCCCAGCGCTCAACCGCCGCAATCCTGCGTGTGGTGCTCGACAACAGCCTGCGCCTGCTGCATCCCTTCATGCCCTTCGTCACGGAAGAGGTCTGGCAGCACCTCTACTCAGGCAGCGAGCCGCAGCGCGAAAACTGGCCCGCAGCCGCATTAATCGTCGCTCCCTGGCCGCAATCGCACACTCAGCACCTCGACGAAGCCGCTGCCGAGCAGTTCAGCCGCGTGCAGCAAGTCGTCACGCGCATCCGCGACGCCCGCAACCAGATGAACGTCGAGCAGGCGCGGCGCATCCCGGCCATCCTCGTCGTCGGCAAAGAGCTCGGCATCTTCTCACAGCAGACGCCGCTCATCGAAGCTCTGGCACGTACCGAGAAGCCCCAGCTTCACCGCGAACTGCTCAGCAAGCCGGAACAGGCCATGAGCCTGCTCGCCGACAACATCGAGATCTACCTGCCCCTTGCCGGCATGCTCGATCTCGCTAAAGAGCTAGAGCGCCTCGACCGGGAGATCACCCAGGCCCAGCAGGAACAGAGCCGTCTCCAGGGCAAGCTGGGCAACGAAAACTTCGTCGCCCGTGCTAAACCCGAAGTCGTCGAAAAAGAGCGCGAAAAGCTCGCCGCCCAGCAAGAGCGCCTCAGCAAACTCCTCGCCCGCCGCGAAGAGCTCGCTGCAATGTCGTAACAATCTCGCAGCCCTAACTGTGTCAGTTGGCAAATAAGCTCATCAACTGACACAAGGAGGGAGCAGATGGTGAACGAGGTGTATCACCACGACGGCGGGCGCGGCGAGCATAGCCCCTATTTTTCGCATCATGAATGGCTAATGGAGTCCTGGAGAATTGGTTTAAAGGTATGATTGGTGCATCCGACACATCTTTAAGTCATGCACCAAACTTGAAGAGCAAAAGAAATCCAGCTGAAAGCGAACCAGTTGCAGAAGAGTAGCGTTCGGAGTGCACGCAAATAGATTCTCTGAGGAGGAGCCATGTCAGAGGCAGCTCCTGCTCCTCTAAAAAGTCTCATATGCTCTGCCGTGGCCTGGGAACCTCTGCCAATCTGGCAGGTTCGACAAGCCTTTCATCAGCCTTTTGTGTTTTAGGGGCTAGAACCCCTCGCTCCTTCAAGGTGAGGTAGAGCAAGAGGGTGAGGCCGAGCAAGAGGCCACCAAACATATAACCGCCAACAACATCGCTGGCCCAGTGGCTCCCCAGGTAGATGCGTGAGGGACCAACGAGGACGACGAAGAGCGCGGGCACAAGCAGAATCAAGAAATGCCACCAGCGATCACGTTTGAGCAGGATCAGGCCAAAGGAGAAGAGCAGGCCCCAGTAGGCAACGTATGACATGACGTGTCCACTCGGAAAGCTCTGGCCCGCCGCGTGCTGGAAGATGTCAACCAGGTTGGCGGTCGGGCGCGGACGACTGACAATATATTTGATGAGGACGTTGAGTACTCCACTGATAATAGAATGCGCGATGATAAAGAGTGCTTCCAGCCGGAGCCGCACGATCCAGAAGAAGGCAGCGGTCCCCAAAATGAGTGCAGCAAAGAGCAGATCTTGGTTCCCCAGATAGCTGATTGCCAGCATAAATCCTTTAAGCCAGGGGTTTTGATTCTCCTGAAATTCTCGTGTGATGGCAATATCTACCGGTAGTACCGGGTAGACATGAACAAACCAGGCGAGGGCAAGGAAAAGGACGAAGAGCAGCAGGTAGGCGAAGATAAGGATACGTGTGCGGCGTGAAGAATGCGCCCACGGCACACGACTTTCAACGACTTTTTGTTGTGCCCTGCTAACTATATCTTGCTGCTGAAGGGTGGGTTTCGTCGCTTGCGGCTGTATATCATTCACACGTCTTTCTCCAATTTTCGAGAAGCAATTATCCGAAAAGCTAGGTCTGTTTCGTAATAGATCATGCTCGATGTTCTATGGATAGTATGATTACGTTTAGCGCGCTTAAAACGTTTCTTGCGGAAGGCTTGCTTTTCCGACAGATCATTGTGATGGGGTATGATGTGGAGAGTGGGATCTGCTGTGCAAATGAAAGGGAGTGTTCTATGGCTCATCTTGAGATTCGAGTTGCGCGCGCTGAGGACCAGGAGGGAGTGCTGGCCTTTAGTGAGAATACATGGGAGTGGGGAGATTATATCGGGCAGGTGTGGGAGAGGTGGCTGCTGGATACTCAGGGACGGCTCTTTGTGGCGCTGCTGGAAGGCGAGCCGGTCGGGCTGGTGCATGTGCATATGCAGGACAAGGGGAATGCCTGGCTGGAAGGGCTGCGGGTGAGTCCGCAACAGCGAGGGCAGGGGGTTGCACGTGCGCTAACGGAGCAGGCAATGCTGGAGGCGATGCAGCGTGGCGCAGAATATATTCGCCTGATCACCGAGGCGCGCAATGAGCAGGCGATACGGCTCTTTAAGAGCATGCACCTGCGCCAGGTCGCTAGCTTCTTCCTCTATAAAGCTCCACCGTTCACGCCGGGAGCACGTCCAAAGAGCAACGAGCAGGTGCGCCTGGCAACACCTGACGATCTCGACGACATCATCAATTATCTGAACGTCTCAAATATTTTTCCGCTGGTCGGCGGCCTCTACTACGCCGGCTTTGAGGCCTATCCGATTACCGCCGATTTTTTAGAGGAACAAATCGCCTCCCAGCACATCTATGTATTGCACCGCTGGGAGCGCCTGGATGGGCTGGCGATTGCCGAACCACGTGAAGAGTTAGGGCAGCAGCGTCTTTCACTTGGCTACATTGATGGCACCGCTATCGAAGCGATCAGCCTGCTAGCCTATGAGCTGCGTCACCTCCTGCTAGAAATGGAGCTGGAGATCATCCGCGTCTATGCGCTCGACCTGGTTATCATGCACGATGCCCTGAATGGAATAGGCTACGAGCGCGGTGAGCTGCTGTTCCATACATATGAGCGAGGGTTGTTTTGATTTGCTAGTTATCCTTCGCAGCCGACACAGCGCTTGCAAGGTATTGGTGGACAGGTTGCAATTCAGACAGATGGTAGGGTTGTGATTCCTTTGCACGGAAGAATCAATATGATCAGGTGCTCAATACAGTAAAAGGTGGAATTTGTTTCTAAAGGGTATTCTTTCGTTCCAGGCGTGAAACACCGTCAATCTCTACTCCACAGAAGATTTGCCAGAGGTAACGAATTTGTTACCCCTGGCGAAATCATTTCCCCAAAAAAACACCCTGCTTTCTCCACTTCGCCCCCCACCTCGTGCTCAAGCGCCTTCGGACAGACCCGATTCATGTGGTTTTAGAAATTATTCCGGTCACCATCAATCCATTTATGGAGCAAAAAATAGGGGCCAGATTATGCCCTTTTAGGAATTATTCCGATTACCCGCAATTCATTGCCCGTCAAATAGGGACCCGATTCCATCGCGTCCGCTGCGATT
>DAOUDD010000043.1:0-18361 GCA_034431765.1 Ktedonobacteraceae bacterium
AGAAAGCAATCATTTCGGCTCTACGTCGGCTCAGAATTACGTCGTCGTTAATACAGGCCGATGAGATTCGTGTCAAAGGCTGCAAAATGGTCGCCTGGATGGGACTCGCGATGATGGTCAAGACCCGTCTGTAGCTGGCTGGGACGGTCTCGCTCACCCGTGATCGGGAGCTTGCTGATCGCCTCATGCAGCAGGTTCGCCGTTGTGGGCAGGCTCTCAAAGCGGTGTTGGTTGTAACCGATGGCTGGGCAGCCTATCCTGGCAGCATCAAGCGAGCGTTTCGCGAAAAGGTTAAAGAGACCGTAGGGCGAGGACGCGCTGGCTTGGTCGTCTGGCCAGAATTGCACATTGGAACGGTGATCAAGCGGACAGAGAAAAAGCGGGTGGTCGAGGTCACGCGCACGATGTCGCATGGCTCACAGGAGGAAGCCGAACGGCTTCTCCAGCAGTCACAAGGAGGCAACGTGCTCAACACCGCGTTCATTGAGCGCTTGAATGCCACCATGCGCCAGCGGCTTGCCATGTTGACGCGCAAATGTCGTCAAAGCGCTCGCCGTCTGCGTCCGTTGCAAACGGGAATGTACCTGCTTGGCACCACCTACAACCTGTGCTGGCCTCATCAGGAACTCAGCAAGACGACCCACGAGGGTAGAGCGTGTACACCTGCGATGGCGGCGGGGCTCACTGATCACATCTGGAGCATGAGCGAGCTCTTGCACTACAAGGGTGCGCCCCCGCCACGGGTGGAACCCAAGCGACCAGGGCGGCGAAAGCAGGATGCTCAGCCGTCTGTTGCACCACAGAAGCAGCCTGCTCATCGCGCTCTCGTGCGGCTGCATAAGGGGGTCTTGTGCTCAGCCACCGGTTAGTGGGGTTCTACCCCCATCACTCGATACCATGCCAGTTCTGCGATAATGGTATCTGAAGAAGTTTCCTCGCTCTTGCCTTCCTTCGTAGCAGGCGTAGCAGTTTGCTCTGCTGATACTTAACCCTTGACATCGTATCACAGGTTGATGTAAATTGTTAGTGTACTAAATATTAGCGCCCTAAATACTGTGAGCAAACTACAATGCATGTTGACCCAACCGAGAACTTTGGCTATTGGCTTTTCTACGCTCAACGATGTGTAGCTTACGCTTTTGCTGACATGTTACGTGCTGTGTGTGTTGAGCAAGGGAAAGCATACGTTGTAACACCTCCACAATGGGGTGTCCTGGCTTTACTGGACGGAAACAAGGGCATGACGATTGGTACAATTAGTCAGTTGCGTGGCGTTGATGCTCCTACCATTACTGGCATCGTCAAGCGACTCGAACAAAACGAACTGGTTGAACGTCAGAACGACCGCGAAGACCGGCGTGTGGTGAAGGTACATCTCACTACTGAAGGCGAGAATATAGCGCGTGCCCTTAATCCAGTTGTTGAAGCATTCAATACCTCTATGCTTCAGGGTTTATCACAAGACGAGCGAAAAACATTTTTGGAAAATCTACAGCGCATCATCGCCAATCTTACTGATGTTGCCGAAGGGACGGGAGACCGCTTTAGACTCCTGCCTGAAAATTTCCATTTTGACTAAAGCGTATACACATGCAAGGCAAAGGACAAGAACGATGAGTACTGAACGTTCTAGTATTTTTACTGTACCAGAATCTCGTAATGCTTCCACAGACGCTGTACCCGCACTTGAAATACGGAACTTGACAAAGACATTTGGGGCTTTTCGCGCAGTCGATTCGCTTACTTTAACGGTTGATCAAGGGCAAGTCTTTGGTTTGCTAGGACCAAATGGCTCTGGTAAGACAACAACCATCAATATGATCAGTGGCCTGACCGTTCCTACAAGTGGCACGGTGCAGGTACTTGGCTATGATGTGCGCCACAATGCGCGTGCGGTGCGACAAATCCTGGGAGCGGTACCACAGGAGACAGCATTGTACGAAGAACTGTCGGCATGGACAAACATGGATTTCCACGCCGATCTGTTCGGTATTCCGCGACGTGAGAAAAAACAACGTATCAATACGATGCTCGAACTGGTGCGGCTTGTGGACCGCAAAAACTCTCGTGTCAGCACTTTCTCTGGTGGTATGAAACGACGTCTTGCCTTAGGGCGTGCTTTGCTTCACGACCCAAAACTCATCTATCTTGATGAGCCAACCTTAGGTGTTGATGTACAGGCAAGACGCGTTATCTGGGACTATATCCTTGAATTGCGTAATCAGGGAAAAACGGTCTTGATTACGACCAACTACCTCGAAGAGGCGCAAGCTCTCTGTGATCGTTTAGCCATCATCGACCACGGCAAACTTGTCGCTGTTGATACGCCGGAGCATCTCAAGCAAACCTATGGTGGCAGTGTGGTCGAGCTAGAAACCGCGCATACAATTGCTTCAGTAGATAAGATTCGTGCTTTAGAGGCTATCAAAGAGGTCAAGCAAGAGAACACCCATCTGACCATTACAACCCAAGGAACAAGTAACGTTGTCCCGCAGATTCTCAATATTGTGTCGCAAGAGGGCCAGATACGAGACGTTAGAATACGTGAACCGAACCTCGATGAAATATTCTTGCGTCTCACCGGAACCGCATTACGCGATTAAGAGAGGAAATACTATGAACCGCGCAATCTATAATTTGCGAGTCATTTGGGCGTGTATGAAAAAAGATGTGAAGGTTGCTCTCACAGATCGCATTTTCGCCATCCTTAGTGTATTTCTGCCCGTAAACTTTTTAATTTTGTTTAGCTTGTTTGTGTTAGCAGGTAGTCAAGCACCAACTGCGGTTGTCATGAACGATACAGGTCCCTATGCACAACAGTTTTACCGTTCGATGGCAGGTGCTCATTCATTTGCTCTGCGCAAGACCTCAGCCTATGAAGCACAAACGCTGATTCAAGCCGGACGTATTGTTGCGGTTGTGACGATTCCATCTGACTTCGATACACGGATCAGGAACAATCAAACTGTCACAGTGGATGTGAATATCAACAACCTCAATACCGATTTCACGGCTGATATTCGTCGTGCCGTACCACTTTCGATTACGTCATTTTATGCCAGGGCGTTTCCTAATATCGTTACGGTTGTACCGCAGGAAACTGACCAGTATAAACAGGATACTGACTACATTCCTTACCTGACAGTTTCTATTTTGGTGATTGCACTGGTCGTTGGTGGCTTGCTGCAATCAGGCACCTCTGCGGCACGCGAGTGGGAAAACGCAACGATGAAAGAGCTGTTGCTCTCGCCAGCAAGTCGCTGGGCAGTTGTAGTTGGCAAGATGCTAGCGGCACTCGTAATGAGCCTTGCATCTGTTCTCATTGTGCTTGGGGTACTCATCTTCATTATTGGAGTACGCCCTCTGCATTGGGGCGAAACGATTGGCTTTACGCTACTCACCCTCACCATCTTCATCGCGCTGGGGATGCTGTTAGGAACGTTGTTGAAACAACGTCAGGCATTCACAGGCCTGGCTTTTGGCACTGCAATACCCCTGTTTTTCCTGAGCGGGGCCTTCGGACCAATCTCGTTTAACGTGCCCGCTATCCAGGTACTTGCGCAATTAACGCCTGTCTACTACGCCATTGTGGTACAGCAGCATGCCTTTCATGGCTTCAACTTGAACACCTACGGTGTAACAGCAAATACACTTATTCTTGTAGGATTCGCACTTGTTCTTATTCTGCTATCCGCACTTGTATTGCGTCGTAGCACGGTAGCAAATTAGGAGCTAATGAAGGAGCCTTTTATCATGCTAGCTTTCTTCCGTTCAGTCTGGGCGATTGTAAGAAAAGATTTACGCGTCTGGCTAAGCAACCGGCGCAATCTTGTGGCGACGGTTGTGCCTCCTATCGCCTTCTTGCTCATTCAGGCACTTGGCGCGGTTGCCGTTGGACGTAGTCCTGTTGCGCTTGTCACGCTGGACTCTGGACCAAAGGGTCAACAGATGCAACAAATCTTTCACCAGGCCGACGTATTCCGCATTACTGATGCATCACCAGAGCAGGCTGCCACCCTCTACAAAGATATTCAAGTTATTGCCATCATCACCATCCCAAAGGATTTCACACAACGCGTTGAGGCCCGCGATCGATCACCCGTGAATGTGCGCGTGAATAACCTGAATCTTGACTTCACAAATGACGTTCGTCGCTCTGTGCCAGACGCTATAACACAATTCTATCAAGCGCAAGGCAGTGATAGTCCCATTAAGGTGATGGTTCATGAACAAGACTTACGAACACGAGATGTGGAGTTGTTTCAATATGCCGTATTGCCGACAATCATCCTCCTGCTCACGCTCTCAGGTCTGGTCACAAGCAGCATTGCAACCGCTCGTGAGTGGGAAACACGCACGGTGAAAGAGATGTTACTTTCACCGACCTCAAGTGCTGCGATTATTATAGGAAAGGTCCTGGCTGGCTTCGTAACAACATTTCTGCTGGGCTTGCTTGTACTACTGCTGGGTGCGGCATTTAATTGGACACGGCCCGAAGGTATCTATTGGCTTACCAGTCTCCTCATTCTTGCGATGATTGCCCTCTTTAGTACAGGTCTAGGAGTCGCATTAGGGGCGGCACTACACAAATCGCAGCCAGTTATTGCCATTTCTATTAATATTGCCATTTACTTATTCTTTCTAGCAGGAGGCATCGGTGTAATTGCCTTTGAACCACTTTGGCTACAAAATATCGCCGCATATATACCGCTAACGTATGGTATACACGCGTTAGAGCAAGCTATATTCTACAATTCGTCAGACCTTTTTGGACGAGATATGTTGGTCTTAGGGCTCTGTGCATTAGCGGCATTGGGCTTAGGGGTGTTGTCGATGCGGCGCGGTATTACAAGATAACGCATTGCCTCAGCAGAAATCTTCCCAGGATAAAGTGGTCCACATCAATTCCGTTTTGCCCTATTGCGAGTGATTACGCGGGCGATAGAGGGGGAGATGGCAGGTTGTCCCGCATCTCTCATGATGTGGCAGAGGCGTGGGTTTTGCAGGCAGTCGGTGGCGACGTTGACGAGGTCGAAGACAGTGCTGCCGATATGTTTTTTGGGGCAGAGCGCGGTCAGGCTCTGTTCAGGGGAATGGCTGCCATCGACGGTGTCGGTGTTGAGGAGGCTTCCTTCACAGATGGGGGCAGGACGGGCTGGGAGTGAGGCTACTGCGAGGTCGAGGACGGCACGCAATCTGGCTTGCAGCTCAGGTAGTGACATGGTTGGTTCGAGGCGGTAGAGGTGAACGTTCGGGGTGCTGTTTCCTGCTGGGTACTGCTTGTCACTGTGGCGCACGATGCGTGTAGCCTGCGCGGTTCCTTGCGGTTCTGGCAGGTGCGGGAAGAAGAGGGTTCCGGTGGTGGCTCCGAGCAGGATCATGTCTCCGAGGAGCTTCTTGAGCGGTCCATGGGTGTTTGCGGGATCGCTGCCGCTCAGGTAGTATTTGGCGTCGAGCACAAATGGCGGCTCACGCCAGATGAGCTCACCATGATAGCGCACTTCCAATGGCTGAGCACGCTCCAGTGTGTAGTCGGGGCGCGTGGCGGGCGCGTTTTCCCAGGAGGTTTCGTAGCCTGTCGCGGTGTCGAGCTGGCGGTTGTAGATGAAGCGCAGGTGCTGTCCTCTCCACTCAAATGTGCATTGGAGCGTGTCTGTGGCGATTTTCAGCTCGTGGGCCTGGGCCGCTCCCTCACGGGCGAAGAGGTGGATGCATTCGAGCGCGATCCACAGCTCGTACAGCCAGGCGTTGACCTTTTCATCATCGCGTCGGCTTGCCAGGGTCCGTGCTCTTCGCTCGTCTGCTCGTCCGGCGCGAAAGTGCTTGAAGCGCTGCCACCAGGTGAGCAGAGTGCGATACGGAGAGGAACCAGGACGAAGGTGTTGCGCGACCTGTTGTGCCAGCGCCTCGACATCGGTGCGGCTGGCTTGTGTGAGCAGGCTTTGCGCATATGGAGCGGCCAGTTCGCGCTCTACGCCTGCCTGATAGCCTGTAAGCACCTGGCGCTCCTGCACATCAAGTTCTTCGTCATCCAGGTTCTCCTTGAGCAGCATCTGCACTTCGCGGCGATAGCCCAGCAGGATAGCAACGGTGAGCAGGTTTTCGGGCACCTGGAGTGCTCGCTTGCGCAGACGTGTTGCAAAACGTAGTGGTGCCTGACCCGGCGTCTCTCGCCAGCTCTGTTCGACTGTGCGCGGCCAGTCGATGTCACCACGGGTGGGAGCCTCTTCGTACAGACGGGCAGAGCCTATCTTCAGGCTCAATTGGCGGCGAATACGTGGCAGGATATCGTCGAAAAGCTCAGCGCTCAACGTGCGCAGCCGGATGTAGCGATCATACTGCTGAAGCAGTGGAAGCTGCGGAAGCGCGCTTTCTGCGTAGAAGTGACGGAACTGGCGGCGAAACAGCGCTTCGTCATGCTGGAGCAGCAGCCGGATAATACGTCGTTGTAGCCGCTGTGCGTAGAGCAGAGGCTGCTTCCCTGTTTCTCCTTCGGGAGGGGTGGTGATCATGCGCGTATGCTTCCCTTCTTTCATGGCTAGAGTCCGCGTTCGGCCTTATAGGAGCGCAGGCGGCGGGTGAACTGTGGCAGCCTGTAGAGCGGCTCGTCAAGGTGGAACAGGGCGCGCAGGGTCAGTTCGGAGACCGTCGGCTGCTCTTGCTGCGCGATCTCCTCCACCTCCTCATCCGTAAGCAGGGCTTGTTCGCCTGTAGCTGTAGCGTCTGTAGCGCTCGCAGCTCTTTCGCGTACACCGCTCAGTGCCAGCAGTTGTCCGTAGAGCCGGTGCGGGGTTTCAACCAGGCGCGCCAGCAGGTCGGTGTACACGGTGACAAACTGGTCGCGCGCGACGGTGAGATAGAGGAGCAGGGTGTCGATCTCATCGGGGAGCAGGACCTGGAGTTGATCCGCGAGCACATCACAGAGGGAGCTGTCGAGCGCTTTTGTAATCCAATCCTCAGTGGTCGTATAGTTCTCAAGGATGCCAGTGATGAGCAGGCGCTGCACCAATGTGATTGCTTGCGCTGTTCCAAGTTGGCGGTAGATGCGGATGACCTCAAAGAGTCTCCAGGCGGCGGCAAATGCGTGACGAAATGGCGTCTGCTCCTCGTACCAGGTCGTCACATACTGTCCGTTTTCGGCAAGCTCGACGCTCATATCACCCCAGGAGATAGCGTTCTCTGACACGTCGATAGCGGTGCTGAGATGGCCGATACGCTGCAGCGCTTTGAATAAAACGATGCTCTGCTCAGCTTCGCGTTGTGCACGCGAGGGTGGGAGGATCTCTATAAAGGAGAAGCGACGTTTGAGCGCCTCGCTGAGCTGATTGAGGTAGCTGCGGTCAAAGCTGTTGAGAGTGCCGATGATACGAAAATCCTGGGGAATCGGCAGTTCCGCGCTCCCACCCTCGATAGCGACGCGCAAGGTATCGTTGCCACTCAGAGCGGTGAGGGCATCACCCAGCGCGAGATCGATCGGTGCGCGGTTGAACTCGTCGATGACCAGCCATTGCCCGCGAAAAGGCAGCACTGCACCCCGCTCGATACCGCTCTGAGAGGTCAGCGTGGTGCGGCGCAATGTAAGCGTGCTCCACTCCTCTGGCCTCTCTCCCTCAAACGACCAGTTTTTGAGAATGGTGTTGGTCAGATGCCCATACTGCACTTTGTAGGAGATCGCGCCATCTTTGCTCTGGGGAGCGATGCCACTGATGAGCGTGCGCACGCTCCACTCGTCGGTCGCGGTGACGAGGCGCGTGGTGTAGGCGGTTTGCGTGGTCAGCTCCGGCTCTTCCGCTTCATTTGAAGAGGCCGATTCTGTTCTTTTTAGCTCGCTCTGCCATAAGATTTCGGGGATGAGGCGTGCCAGTTCGGTCTTGCCCGTTCCAGGTGGGCCTGTGAGGATGACGTGCCCGGCGAGGAGCGAGTGATAGATACGGCGCAGCACCCCTTCATCTACAAGGATACGGCGACCAATCTCCTTTAGCAGGCGTGGCAGGAGTGCGTCGGGAACCGCGCGCAGTGGTTCGGGAGCGATAAAAGAGGCTGCCTCCAGCATGCCTGTGGGAGGTTTTTCGAGCACGTATGCCTCGGCTACTACACCAGTATAGGATTCAGCTCCGTCATGAAGCAGCTTTTGCGTGCCAGGTCCCTGAGCCAGGAGATCACTGGTATCCGTCTCTCGCGTGAGCGTCGCGGAGGGTTCGCTGAGCGATTGCAGATGATTGGAGACCCAGAGACAGAAGTACTCGGCCCAGTATGCGCTTGTCTTGAGCTGCGGCTCTGCGCTCCCAATGGCCTGTACCAGCTCCAGGCAGGCTTGATGATCGGCGTTCGAGCGCACCTCGACGGTGTTTGCCCCCAGCTCAAGCGCCGGTGGGGAGGAGAGCAGGCCTGCCGCAACGAGCTGATAGAGTCCTTTGCGCAGACTATCGTAGTAGATGAGCGGTTGGCCGGCAGGATCGAGCCAGAAGGCGAAGAGCGAAATGATATACGCACCGTTGCGCGCCGCAACCATCATGTTGCTGGATTTGCCGGCGAGACGTAATCGCTCACGCTCGCGCAATAGAAAATCGTAAAAGGCCTCGATACTCTCGCCCAGCGTGGTGGCGTTGAGCGTATTCAAGAGCGCACGCAGTGTTGCTTCGGGTCCGTAACTGTTCTCGCTGTGATATTTGCCGTATTTGTTGAGTTCCATCATAAAGCCAAAACCGGTCGCGCCCCAATCTTCGCCCATGCGCAAGGCTTTTTCTAGCTCGGAGCGAAAGGTGTGCAGATCGCTCTGGGCACGTAAGAAGCGCCTGAGCACGGCCTGGAGGCGCGGGATGCTTTCGTTGCGCTGCTCGACCAGGCGCAGCCTGGTCTTCTGGAACTCCTCATCTGCGAGATAGGCCTGTGCGACATCGTGTAGCGTGAGTGTCATTGTCTCTCCTTGCAGTGCACTTATGGTTTATCGGGGAAGAAGGCCAGGTCGTCGCGTTTGACGGTGGGAACGAGCAGGGAACGATCCAGGTATTTGTTGCCGCGCTCGCACGATGTCTCTGGAATGAACATGCAGGCATGGCAGGCAGCCTCGTGAAGCGTGCGATCCTCACGGCTGTTGTGCTCGGCACAGAGGGGATCGGAGGCGCAGTGTTTCATTTCGGCGAGCGCACCGTCGATGTGATAGCCGAGCGTTTCAGGACGGCCCAGACTGACGAGACCACCGAGCGTGCCTTCGCTATCGGAGGCGGCGGTGTAGAGCAGGATGCCAGCCATCGCTCCGTGCTCGTGCTGTGGCGCTTGAGCATAGATGCGCTCGCGGATGCTGGCTCCTGCATAGCCACATTCCAGGATGAGCTGACGCATCAGGGCGTGCGCGAAAGTGTGCAGGAGAGTGTAGCGAATGCCGGGATAGTTCGCTTCGGGTTCAGGAATGTGACGGGCACGCCGCCATTGTTTATGCGCCTCGTAGAAGCTCTCGTTGCGCTGACCCACGGAGACACGTTGCAGCCAGCTCTGCATATAATCCTCGCGAAATTGCAGGAAGATGCCCTCGCCGCGCACCTCTGCCGCAGGGACCCAGCGAGGCGGACGGCGCGAGAGCTTCATGATGTGATCGGAGGGGAGTTCCTCCTCTTCGGTGTAATCGCTGAGCGACTCGATGCGGGTGAAGCCGGTGAGCGCGCGCACCTCGCGCAGCCGTTCGACGAGCACAACCTGCTGGAAGTAGCGGTTGTAGCCATCGGGAGCGCTGACGGCTGTCACCTCGAAGTCGGCGGCGTGGGGAGCGGAGGAGGGATTGCTCAGGACACGCCATTCCGGGACTTTCAGATCGGCGGCGCGCACCGTCTCTTCGCTCTTGCCGATCTTCTTCTTGCGCTCGACTTTCTGCCAGATCTCTTCATCAGTGTACGCCGTGAAATGCTCTAGTATCTGGGCGCGGCGGTATGCAGCGATGTCCTGGACGCTTTCCGCGCCTTTCAGCTTTGTCCATATTGCCTCGATGAGCTGTCCCAGTGTGTCGGGAGTACTCGGCAATGAGAGGAGTGAGAAGACGAGCGGGAACCAGGAGTTTGAGGCGGCGAGCAGCATGGGACGCGCAGCATACGGGCAGGGCTTCTTCTCGAAGTCGCGCAGGTGCGGACGGCGACCGCGACAGGCGGGCTGATACACTTTCTCCTCCACGCTGCTAAAGGCATCGGACATGGGACGCGAGGTGCCGCATGTGGTGCATTTAATGTAGATGTCCGATGGCTCGCCAGAGACGCCGTGCTCGAACATGCTCAGGCTGGCTTTGCACTCGCGTGCTCCATGCACAAAATGCAGCCAGGGGAAGTCATCGAGATGTCCGGCTTCGCAGGCAATCATGAAGCGCGAAGGGAGCACGGTGGGCTGGCCTGTACAGTTCTGGTGGATGTAGCGTGTGCGGTCCGGCTGATAGGGATTGGGCTTCAGTTCAAAGAAGCCGGAATCGACGGGCGCGAGCAGGCGACATTTGGGGCAGACCATCCAGCGCGGGAAGGTCGCGACGGGGACGCCGATGCGCGTGGGGCTATCACCTGGATTATAGTTGCCGGGTGGTGGTTCGGGGGGCGAGAGCAGGCGCTCGACCTGGAGGCCCAGCACTGATTGCACGGCCTGGAGCAGCCGTTCCTCGTTGATCTCCAGGGAGCTGGTGGTGTCCCAGTCGTCGAGGCCCATGACCAGGGTCGAGATGTGGGGCAGGTCGATGATGGCTCCGACGCCGTAGTTGAGCAAGAGCTGGCTGGGACGGACCTCGCCGACCGAGTGTTTTTTCACGCTTTTCATCCGTGTATGTCCCCTCGTGTTTCTGATATATATATGATGTGGCGTTTATATTATGTTGTATCTTCAACCGCATCGGGCGCGACTCTTGCGGTCGCCCTCGTCGGGGTGCATACTGGTGAGCCATGTTGCACCTCGACCAATGGGAGGGTGCAAGACCCTCCCCTACGCGCGGCGTGAGTGCGTTAAAAACCCTGGAACTGAGGGGCTTCGTGCTCGCCCAGGTCACGCTCATCGAGGACGAGGTAGACGGTTGGCTCTACGTCGCGCATCGAGTTGAGACAGGTGAAGGGCTGCCAGTTGTCACGCTCTGGTTCGTGCAGCAGGCCAAGCGTGCGGCTATCGTTCACCTGTTTGTAGCCAAGCTGCGGCGTGAGGCTGGCTTTGTACAGCCAGTAGTCGCGCAGCTTCGCCAGATCGGTGCGTATCCGCGCGATGGACTCGTCGGTATTGGTCACCTCACCGGCACGCCTGGCAATCTCTTCTATGGCGGTGGCAAAGATGTTTTCAGAGCTGGAGGCGGTGATAGTGCCAGCGCGGGCGTTGGGACTCAGCTCGGTTCCACTCAGACGCACGTAGCTGGTAAGCAGCGCGGCCAGCCCGCGATCCAGTGCACGCGAGGCGAAGGGCGTGACAGAGAGCGCCTCGACCTGCTGGTAGAAGGTGGCGTGGTAGTGCTCGAACTGCTCATAGTGCGAGAGGTCACGCGGACGCGACCAGTTGTAGACGACGCAGACGAGACCGGGACTGCTACGTCCTACGCGGCTGGTGGCCTGAATGTATTCGGCGGTGGTTTTGGGCTGGCCCGCCACGACCATCAGGCCCAGACGCTTGATATCGACACCGACCGAGATCATATTTGTCGCCAGCAGGACATCGAGCGGGTGCGTCCCTTCCCCCGAAAAGGTCTGCTCCAGCCTACTCAGCACATCTGGAATAACAGCGGAGCTCTTGCGCGAGGTCAGTTCTTCGACGAAGGGCTTGCGCCGTTTCGCGAGGCCGCGCTGATCCATCTTGCGCACACGTGAGCTGACATCGTCATCGACGAGGCGGCGCATGCCGCCCAGTTCACGCATCGAGTTGAAGTAACCAACCAGCGTCATCCAGGGATCGGCTGCCACACCGTATTTGTTGTAGAGGACCTGCGCGGCTGCAAGGTAGGCGACGTAGACACGGATGAGCGCGGCCTTGAGACGGCGGCCATTGGCGCAGATACCGAGGTACCGTCTGCCCGGCGTCCCCTCACTCGGCGGGCGCTGCCGCGAGAAGAAGTTGTCCTCCACGTCGAGTCCCTGCGGGGGGAAGACATTGACCTTGCGCAGGAAGAGGGCTTTGATCTGATGCTCGGCACGACGAATGGTGGCGGTCGCTGCGATCACTTTCGGACGGACACGCTTGCTATTCACCTCCCAGGTGGCGAGGTGGTCGATGACGGTCTCATAGAGTCCAACGAGCGAGCCGAGGGGACCTGAGATGAGATGCAGTTCGTCCTGGATGATCAGGTCGGGCGGGCGCACGGGAGCATGCTCTATTGATCGCGCAGCCTCCAGATTTCCTACCTTTTTATGCATATTGCTATCGTGCAGATCTGCGGAGCGGAAACCGTGCCGACTGCAATACTTCTCGACCTGCCCGAAGAGCATCTGTGTCTCACCCTTCCAGGGCAGTTGCGCGAATTTGTCAACCGTGGCGATCAGCAGGGAGGGGAGGAGCCGGTAGATCTCTTCGTCAACGACGAGGACAGGGAGTCCTTCGCGATACGCCTGTCTCTTGCTAAAGGGGCACTGTCCGTAGGCGTCGCTGCAATAGAGAAAGGTGCGCCCCTTGCCGCGTGTATAGCTCTCGACCTCGATGTTCTTGCCGCCGTCGATAGGGGAGCCGCACCAGGGGCAGCTCGTCAACTGGCGCGGGCTGCCGCTCCCAGCGAAGTGGCTACCATGCACACCGTGTTCCTGTTTATTGGCATCCGCGCTATCGTCGGTGCTGTTTGGCGTTGAGCGCTTGCCGACCCAGAGACCGAGGCGAAACGGGGTCTGGCCCCACGTCGCGCTATCCTCGCGACGAATGACCTCGCAGGCACAGATGAGGGAGGAGGCGCGCTGGAACTGCTGCAATGTGAGCAGGCGCAGGGTGTAGCGCATAATCACCGCCACCCCCTCGCCTCCTGAGCGGCCCGCGACCGTCCCCTGCAAGCGGCGAATGGCGAGCGTGTAGGCGGTCAGGCCAAGGTAGGCCTCGGTCTTGCCGCCGCCGGTGGGGAACCAGAGCAGATCGGCGAGGGCATCAGTGTCCACGCTGCGTTCGGGATGCTCCAGATCCGTCAGCGCAGGCAGGTTGAGCAGGATAAAGGCGAGCTGAAAGGGACGCCAGCTACGGCTCTGCGGCTGATCCAGTTCTGCCAGCGTGGCGGGAGTGTTGCGTCGCCTAGCCTCGGAGTAGAGCGTGTGCAGGCGCTGCTGCCACATAGCACGGTTGGCAAAGGCAAAGGCATGGCGGGCGTCGTCGCGCTCGCTCAGCATGGCAATGCCAGCGCGGATGCGTTCCAGGGTAGCGCGACAGTGTGCAAGCGCTTTGTATGCAACATCGCCGTATTCTGCCAGGTCGGAGTCGAGAGAGACCGGGTCCGAGAATGCCGACGAGGAGTCGGATGCGGAATGAGAGAACGGGGTCGTTGCGCTCTTTTCGGGTGCGAGACGCTGTTCTTGTTCGGCGATCCATTGTTCGTAGGCAACAACGAGGGGCTGTAAGGCGGCGTGAAGTTCTGAGGCGGGGCATTCCGCGAGGAGTTTCATGTCCAGGACAAGGCCGCTCATGGCGGGAAGCTCTGCGCTGCTGGGTGCCTCGGTGAGTGGCACGTCGTAGCCAGGCGCGACACGCGTTGAGAGGCGCACGGCACAGGTTGGATCGTCAGGGAGCGTCTCGGCATGGACGCTGATACCATGGCCCATGGCGAAGCTGACGTGATGGCGGTAGAGCATCGCCATCGTGCGCTCCTCTTCAGTCATACGGTGCTGGCGCTCGGAGGGACGCTGCTTGAAGATCGGTGCGCCGTTGGGTGCCTCAACGATCAGTTCGGGCTGGAAGAGCCAGGCCTGGTCGCGCAGGCGCTTCGGCTCCTTTTGTCCGTTGACGAGGAAGAGCGAGACCATCCAGGTGTCAGCGGAGCGGCGCACGATGCCGCGCACAAAGACATCGGGCTGCTCTTCCGCTTCGGGCTGCCAGAATGGGAGCGAACCCTCACGCAACTGAATGGGATGAGCCACGGCTCCACGGGACATGCGCTTCCAGACCTGCTTCGGCTTGCCATGCGCCGTTTTGATACTCTTGCTCTCCATCCGCAGGTACTGACCCCAGCGCACAGTGACGAGCAGTTCTGTCGTCTCTCCATCCACACTAAAGCTCATGCCGAGCGAGGCGGGATTGAAGCTAGCTTTCTGCGCGGCATCCTCATCTTCCGTGCCGTCATCTGGCCCGGCGCTCTCGCCATCTGCCAGAGTGTCGAACTCTTCGGGCACGGTCTGCGTCTTGCCGGGTGCCAGCATACCGATCAGGTAGCGTTCGCGCACACGGTCCTCATCAAGTTCCTCATCTTCCCCTCCGGCAGGTCCGAGCAGGTCACGCACAACCATCTCTTCCAGCTCCTCGCGCATCTGTGCCGGAGAAGGGGCTGCAAGCAGAGAGTCCAGGGAGACTCCTGCAGAAGATGACGCGGGCGGCGCGATTGCAGGAGCGGCAGAGGTTAGTGTAGGAGGTGCAAGAGCTTCAGAGGGCGGGGCGGTGATTGCGAGCGGCAGTACTTCAACGGTGCGGGTATGGGTGAAGGTTGAGGTTGTGATGGATGCACGCCCGGTAGATTCCGGTGCAGGAGCGGCTGCCGGGATAGGGTCTGGCGCGGGAACGGCGGGGGCGGGTGCAAAAACTCCATCAGAGAAGGTATGGCTGAGCGATGAGGTTGTGATGGATGCACGACCAGTAGACACGGGTGTGGTGGGTGCCGGTGCAGGAGCGGAGGCGGGAGCAGCAGACGCACCATCCCCGTTAGAAGAAGGAGCGGCCGTCTCATTTTCGGGAAGCCAGAGGGCGGGGGCGACAGCGTCAGTCTGTGCCGGGAGACGTGCGGACTCGTTCTGTGAGGATTCGCGGCTGGCACGGCTGGCGCGTGCTTCGAGGGCGGCGAAGGCAGCCTGCAACTCTGGCTGTACAGCGGGGGGGACGGTGGTGATGCCGAGGGCGTCGAAATGGTCAAGCAGAGAGAGGCCGCTGAGCAGGCTTTCCAGGCTGGCCTGTGGCGTGCCCGGCTCTACGTCGCTCCAGTCGAGGCAGACCCAGCCGTTGAGCACGCTGTAGTTCAGGTGATCCATATTGATTGTGTCGAGGCGACGAGGGAGACGAACAGTGTGCATTGGTATTCCCTTTCTATCTAACCCATGTTCCAATACGTTGTGTTAAAACCTTGCAGTAAAGGCGTTTTTACATCGGATGGCACTACAAGGAGGAGCGCACGCATGGCACGGGTCATGCCGACAAAGAGGGTGCGGCGTTCACGGGCCAGCGCTTCGTCACGCTCATCGGGGGAGGCGTCACGAGGGACTATCGGGTAGGGGTTGGCGACGAAGCCTGCGAGTGCGACTATAGGAAATTCAAGTCCCTTGGCGGCGTTGAGGGTGAGAACTTTGACGCCTGAACGCGCGAGATTGAGATCCTGTCCGCTCATAAAGGTGGCTTCGATATTCATAGCGCTCAGGGCTGCGGCGATGCTTCTACCGGCCCGCTCGCTGGGACAGAGGACGGCGCAGGAGCCGAGGGTGAGACGCAGGTTGCGGCTGGCCTTTTTGTAGAAGCTGGCGAGCAGTTGCGCCTCGTGATCCGGGTTGAGGACGGCACGGATGTCGGGCACGGGTCCGTTGTTGACGTAGTGGCGCTCGACGGCCTCGCTATCCAGCGCACCGGAGGCGAGGTACGATTGCGCCGCCTCGCCGATCTCATAGGTCGAGCGGTAGTTGGCGCGCAGGATGCTGGTGCGGCCCTGGAACTTGAGGTCCTGGTGCACGTCGGTCCAGTTGAAGCCGCTGCCGTAAATAGATTGGTTGGCATCGGCGGTGATGAAGAGCCGGTCAGGAGATTTGCAGAGCTTGACGAGCAGGCGCAGCAGGCTGGGATCGAGGTCCTGAGCCTCGTCGATGATGACGGCGTCGAAGCGCTGATAGAGCCGGCTCTGCGCGACGAGCGCCTCAGCGCGGACACGGCGCTGCTGCCATGTCTCCTTGCCAGTTGCCCTCACTCGTTCACACCAGCGCTCGTAGACGCGCCAGACGAGCTGGCGCTGCATGGCGTTGAGGCGCAGCTTGCGGCCTGTGCGCGGTGTGGCGAGGTAGTCGTCGAGCGTCTCGATCTGGCGGGCGATGATGATCGAGCTGATCTCCTGCAAGAGATAGTTTTCGCCCATGCGTTCGAGCGTCTGGCACTGTGCCTGTTGCTGCAGGGTGTTGCCCTCCAGTGGCGGCGCGGCAATGATTGTAAAGAGCAGATTGCTTGCCTGCTCGTTGCTGAGGATCTCTTTCACCTGCCCGCAAGACTGCACAATCTCGTAGGCCAGCTTATCGGCGGTCTGCACCTGGACGTACTGCGCGTTGTCGCCGAGCAGTTGATGCAGCAGTTGCTCAGAGGATTTGACGAGGGCGTTGGTATAGGTGGTGAAGAGCAGGCGCGGCTTCTGGCCATTGCTCCCAGTGCGCAGCAATTGCTCCAGCAGGGAACGAATGCGGTAGAGCGCGATGGTGCTCTTGCCGGTGCCGGGTCCGCCCTTGACGAGCGTAGGACCGGCGCTCTGCAGCGGCCAGCGTGCGTATTTCTCCTGTTCTGGCGAGAGCTTGAGCAGGAAGCTGAGCAGCTCGCCCTCTTTGTAGCGCAGCAGATCTTCGGTGTCGTTGAGAACGAGGTCGGGCTGCTGCTCGACCTGGAGCAGTGGCAGCTCAAACATGTACTGGTCGATGCGCAGGAGCACTTCGTCGGGAACGCCGGGGCAGCCGAGCAGCTCGTCCTGCGTCTTGAGCGGGAGCAGGCGCGGGTGATACTCGGACGGGATGTGCAGGCGTGTGAGCAGCTCGCCGGTAATCGCTTCGGGGAGGGTTCGGCTCTGCGGCTCCTGCGGATAGTAGGAGTGTTCCCAGACGCTGCGCCTGCGCTTCAGGGGCAGCACATCCCCGCCTGGTTCCTCTAGAGCATCCGAGGAAGCGGCGAGATCGAGATCGGTCTCCTCATCGGCCTCCACGCCCTGCTTATAGGTGGACTCGTCACGCTTGCGCAGTGCCAGCACGCTCACACGGGCGGCGTCGAACTGGTAGAGGATGCGGTAATCGCCGGAGCGGATGCGGTAGGGCTTGCCGTGCAGGTGGGTGAGGTGCTTCTTCACCTTGCCATCAGGCAGGGGGTCCTGGCACAGCATATCGATCTTTGACATCACCTGCTGCACCTCTTTGGCTGGCAGGCCAAGCATACCTGTGATAAATGCCGGTTTCATTGTCACTGAGCGTTGCGTTGCCAAGGGAGTATTACCTCATCTCGCTAACTATTAAACTTCATAATGCCCATCTAGATGATTGAAACGATTGTTTACGGAGTCAACCTCCGCTCGCAGTTGCTGGACAATTCCCTGGTAGTACTGCAATATAATATCTGCCATATTTTACAACCTTCATCCACTTAAACGTAATTTTCGATATAACTTTTAAAACAGCGTTCCCTGCTGCACATCCCCCGCCACCGGCTCTACACTCTCATTCCCTTCGAGCATGGTAAAACCGGCAATCCTCTAGAGGATTCTGCATACCTTTCCTTTCGCCATGAATGGCGACGGAGTCGGGTCCCTATTTCACGGGCAATAATTTGCCTCCCGTGCCATTCACGCGTTCCTCCGATACACATTCACATGCATGCACACCCACCATGCCCCAATTCGTTGGTCTACATAGAGGGACCCGACTCCGTCGCGTCCGCTTGCCATTCATAGCAACAGCACGTTCCCCACTTCATGCAGCAGAAATCATACACCTGCATCCCATCCTCTATTTTAGAGCACGCATGCTGATACTTGCCGAAAATAGTACTCTTTTCTCTCTATGAGACTAAAACAACGTTCCCTGCTGCACATCCCTCGCCACCGGCTCTACACGCTCATTCTGCCCGGAGAGGTTAAAACCAGAAATTCTTTCGCCGTTTGTCCTATCACTTTTGCCTTTCGTGCTGGCCTTCCTGGTCTTTCCTCCCTTCGCTGCCTTCCCCTTCGTGCCCTTCTCGAACAGGCCGGCCTGCAACTCCTGCTCGTGCCGCTCGTGATTGAGCAGGAGCAGGCGATCCAGCACCTCGCGCCGCGCCTCCTCGCTGATGGTGTAGCGCGTCCCCTGCTTCGTCTGGTGGAAGCCGTGCTGCAGCGATAGATCCTGCCAGCCGTACGCGCATGCCACCGCCTCGTCCAGCTCGCGGTGCAGCTCGCGCAGTGCCACGATATCGGGCGCGGACTCGGCGGGATCGTGGAAGCGATTATACGTCTTCGTCAGCCCCTCCTGCCTCCTGAGCATGA
>DAOUDD010000044.1:0-6400 GCA_034431765.1 Ktedonobacteraceae bacterium
AAATCCGAAAGCGGAACCAGATCACCTTCACTACATTTGCGACACCGGGGAAATGCGTTTTCCACGAAATCGCCTCCTTCCTTCTCTCTGGAGGTAATATGCGCTTGTTACAGAACGTCAACAAGCGAGGCTTAACAAGATTGTAAGCCGGAGGGGAGCCTCCGCCGCTGCATCCGCATCCCCACAGCAGGTGTAATCCATGCCCTTCCTATCATACCATAACTCCTCTTCGCTGTCAGCAGTTCTGTGAAGAATTATTCATAATTTGTTCCCGGCTGGAAATATTCTTGTGCTTTTGACCTTTTGAAGAGGCGCTGCGCAATGTCCTATCCTGCATATCTTCAGCATAACAGGTAGCACAATTTCAGTCAAGCATCTACATCTTTAGACTTATAGCGGAGTAGATGTGGAAAATTCCTCACTTCTGGAAATTTCTTCATTCTTTTTGCGCCTCTCCATCCGTACTTTTCTCTCACCCATTCTTGGAATAGTGTTGTATTTCCTTAAAAAGTTTCCATTGGTGCTGAAATAGCACACTTTTCTGGATGAATCACTGCATATTTCATCGTCTGGCACGATTATTGCAAGACAAAGAAGAGGGAGAGTTTTTTGAGAAAACTATCTTGCATTCAGATGATGTGAAAGAGAGCTATAGAAAAACTGAATGCAACGATACGGATCGGAATCGAGAGAGTCGTATGCCTGCAAGAAATAGAGCTCTCGTTTCTGCGGGGAAGTTGGGAGACGTTTACCTGTACAGTGGTGTCACAGCGTTATTCCAGGTGGATAGAAGAAGGAGAGATGGTAATGATCGCGAAAACACAATCTGCTTTGAGACGTCAGGGAATTGAGCTTATGGACGCGCCGGTAAAGAGACGTGCCACGCGTCCTGCAAAAGGAACAAAGGCTTCTCTTCCCGATGAGCATGTGCTGGATACTGAGAGCGAGTTCGTCTACGAGGGTGATGATGAGTTGGTGGAAGAGGAAGATCTGCGCTATGCAGTTGATGACTCGGTGAAGCAATATTTAAAAGAGATAGGTATGTATCCTCTCCTTACTGCAGAGCAGGAGCATTGTGTAGCGGAGCGTGTAGCGGCAGGCGATGTGCGGGCCAGGCAGCGTTTGATCGAGGCGAACTTGCGTCTAGTTGTTAGCATTGCCAAGCGCTATTCTAATCAAGGCTTGCCTCTACTCGATCTGATTCAAGAAGGTAATATTGGTCTGATGCGTGCGACGCAGAAGTTTGACTACAGGCGCGGATTTCGTTTCAGCACCTACGCGACCTGGTGGATTCGCCAGGCCATCAGTCGTGCTATCGCCGAGCATTCACGCAGCATTCATATTCCCGTACATGTTGTGGAACTGATCTACAAGATCAAGCGTGTCGCGCGTCGGCTTTACCAGGAGCAGGGCGTGGAGCCGCTCGCCGAACAGATCGCTGCCGAGGTCGATCTACCACGTGATCGCGTGGTAGAGTTGTTGAATGCTGCCGAGCAGCCAATCTCGCTGGATGCACCGATGGCGGACGATGAAGAGTATCACTTGGCGAATACGCTGGAGGAAACACCGACATCTGTCGCGGAGCAGCAACCGGCGCAGCAGGCGCTCCAGGCGCATGTCGAGCAGGCGCTCACTGTACTCAATCCACGGGAGCGCACGATTATCGAGATGCGCTATGGTTTGAAGGATGGTCATTCGCTCTCATTAGATGAGGTAAGCACTATTTTTCACCTGACACGTGAGCGTATCCGGCAGATTGAGGTCAAGGCGCTGCGGAAGCTGCGCTATCCTGAGCGCTACGAGGGCGTGCGCGAGTTATCACGGACGTGAAACGTCATGCGCTGTTGGCACGCCACTCCTGATGAGGTAGACACGACCTCAGAAGATAGATCTGGCGAGGTGGGAGCCAGGGGTGAACATGCGATACCATCGGCGCAATAGAATATGCCGCCGCTCCTCTAGGCTCTGAAGCGCATGCGAGTGTCGTCGGTGAGAACACCGATTCGGGTGGTGGGAGGAGATCACACGCCTAATTTGTGCGTTCGTCCGTGGTATCGGAGGCCATACTGTTAATGATGAGTGTAAGGGTGCGAAAACCGCTCGGCGAGCGGTTTTCGCACCCTTACACGTGAGTCTGGTGAGGCGTATTGCGGCTGACAGTGCTATCAATCGACGGCAACGACGCCACCTGCTTTGTCCTGCAGATACGCGTAAATGAAGGGGTCAATATTGCCATCGAGGTAGCTCTGTGTATCCCCGGCCTCATGGTTGGTGCGGTGATCTTTGACGATGGTGTACGGATGGACTGTGACGGTGCGAATCTGCGTGCCAAAGTCTGCCTGCACATGCTCGCCCTTGAGCCGTGCCGTCTCTTCTTCGCGTTTTTTCAGCTCCACCTCGTAAAGGCGGGCTTTGAGCAGTTTTAGTGCAACCTCACGGTTCTGAATCTGCGAACGCTCGTTTTGACAGGTGACAACAATGCCCGTGGGGATATGGCGCATGCGCACCGCTGAATCCGTCTTGTTTACGTGCTGACCGCCAGCACCGGTTGAGCGGTAAGTGTCAACCTCAATATCTTCAGGACGGATGGTGATGTCGATAGAGCTTTCAACGTCGGGCAGCACCTCGACTTTTGCAAACGAGGTGTGTCTGCGATGCGCCGCGTCGAATGGCGAGAGACGAATCAGGCGATGCGTTCCCGCTTCCGAGCGCAGATAGCCGTAGGCATAGCGCCCATTGATAGCAACAGTCGTGCTCTTCAGCCCTGCCTCTTCACCCTCAGTTGAGTCGTAGACCTCGATACGGAAGCGATGCTGTTCGGCCCAGCGTAAGTACATACGGAGCAGCATCTCTGTCCAGTCCTGCGCATCAACGCCTCCGCTCCCGGCATGGATGCTGAGAATAGCATCGCGCTCATCGTGTTCACCGCTCAGCATCAGGGCGAACTGCAACTTCTCGATCTGTTCTTCAAGGGGGGGAAGGGATTGCGCAACTTCGGCCTGCATCTCCTCGTCTGGCTCCTCATCCAGTAGTTGTGCTAGTGCGAGCAGGTCGCGAAGTTGTGTTGCCAGGCCTTCCCAGGTCGAAACCTCTTCGCGTAGTGCATTGAGCTGTTGCATCTGCGCCTGCGCTTTACGGTTATCCGACCAGAAGTCGGAGGCCATACTTTCTTCTTCTAATTGCTGAATCTGTGTGCTTTTGCTTGCCAGGTCAAAGACGCACCATAGTTTTCTCGACGCGTCCGAGCAAGCGTTCAATTGAATTCGTAAGTTCACTCATGCCCTGTATTGTAGCATGCTTTCAGGTTTTAGAGTATAGCTGGCTTTGCTTTTGCAGGGCAAAGTAAAAGTCAGGGACGATGAAGGAGCAAGCGAATGGCCTGGAGAGGATGGGCATCAAAGGTGCGCATCTGTCGAGCGACATTGCTGAGCCCTAAGAGGTCAAATTTTGTACCAGCAGGCTACTACTATCCGAGCAGCATATTGGTGAGCAGAAGTTGTGGCTGCTGTTTCTTGTCGAATGGGAGCGCCTGGAGCAGGAGCAGGCCCGGCTGGTTATGCTGGCTATTGCTGAAGTAAATCGTGGCATCGTAGCCTCCATCTGGATGGAGCGTAAGATTTGTGAGGGCGGGAATCTGTGGCTGCTGTGTGTGCAAGATGCTCATTGGCGAGAGCGTATGGTCGAAGAGCTGTAACGTCGTCTGTCCCTTAAATCCCTTGAGTGTACCAGAAAACGTGAGAGGAGAGGCTTGAGGAGACTGAAGTGGAGACGGGTTAAGGGTAACATCGGCTGTCTGGGCTGAGGTGGCGAACCATAAGCCATGCGTATCCTGTTGAACTAAACGCTGAAGCTTGACAACAACCTCCAGGCGAGGCTGACTTTGTACAAGAAGCACGCGAGCTGTTCGTTGGTCATTGCTTACGAGTGTTGCAGATGTGGAAGAGGACCAGTGAAAGAGATCGTGCGCCAGTTGTGCTGCTGTTGTCCGAGGATCTCTCCACGGCACCTCCTGTCCATGATTCGCCTCGTCCTGAAGAGCTTCGGCTTCGCTACGACTGGTTACGGGATAGAGACCTGGGAAGGTCGTCTGGACGAGCTTGCCGGAATCCATGCGATACTCGCGATAGATATTTTGCTGAAAGGGGAGAAGGAGAGCGTTATCCTCTGCTGAAAGACTTGTATCCTGCTGGCTCAAACTTAGCGTATGTGCCTGTGTAATCGTCGCAGTTCCCTGTACCAGGCCTTGCTGCTTGAAAATTTGTGTGAGCATGGGGCGCTGCTTCTGAAGCGTGCAGCTATAGATATAGACATCAAGCAGATGCAGTTCATCCGTGCTTGTGACCTCGACCATTGCCGTTGGCTGACCGTTGTTGAGTTCGTTGACCATCTGCACCGCCTCAATCTCCTGTTTTCCTTGTTGCAGTGAAATTACTTTCGTATAGTCGGTATTGCGGATCAGGTCGTTGCAGTTTACGATTGAGGGAAGCGGATAGGCGCTGCGACTGACGGCAACAAAATGCAATAGAAAGAGCAGGACTAGAAGAGAAGAGAGCACAAGCAGAAGGTGCGGCCAGCGTTTGCGCTTGTGTTGTGGTTGTTGCTGTACTGATTTGGGGCGTGTTTCTGTGACAGGAAACATAGCAGGGGTTGAGCTCCTTTCCGAGAAGAGGGAGGAGATGTGCTCTCTCCACGAGGTATCTTGTGTTCTCTTTTCATTGTACGGAAATGTTCAAATCGAGCTGAGGAGGTGAAGGAAGGTGAGGGTGCTGTGGAGATTATAGAAGAGGGCACATTACTGAGAACGAGAATGACGCCTCGCGTGGGTAGAGTAGCAAGGCGTCATTTCCGTAATCAAGCGAGAACGCCGTTTTGATGCAGCGCGAAGAGGACAACGGCACTCAGGATGAACAGGATACCGATCAGAATAAATATAAGGCCAGCTACGCGTAGCCTGTTTCCCTGGGAAGCAGGTTCCATACCATATTGAGACGCTCCTGGTTGTTGAGCATAGCTCATGCCCATTGCCATTGGTGCACCTGCATAACTGCCAGCTCCATGAGTACCATAATCTGGATACCCGGTTTGTGCTTGATAATTCCCTCCACTTTGAGGAGGGAAGTTTCCAGCGTAAGAGGCACCCATGTTTTGTTGTGGAACCTGAGTACCATGTGTCGGTGCATCAATCATGCGTGTTGCATCATAGGCAGCTTGAGAGCTATAGTTGTTCTCTCCAGCATGAGGGCGAAGGATGAGAGGTTGCGGAGCTCCTGACTGACCAGAACTGCCAGGAACCTGTGCAGTTTGGGGTGCCTGGGGAGGCTGCGGAGCTTGTGAGCGCCCTAACAGTGATGGGGAGGCAACTGTCGGATCATCGACGTGTAGCTCTCCCTGTTGTGTTGCCGTCTCGTCTACCACTGCGTTACAACGGGGACAGCGGGTTGTACCGGGGGCCAATTGAAGGCCACATTGACCACAAAAAATCATATATTAGCTCCTTTCAAGCCCCTGGACGTTCGCTCTGTCGTTGTGTTCTTCTCTATCTTATTGAAGAACGTGCAAATAGAGAGTAGGAGCTCGTGCCGTATTTCGCCAGGTATACTGAGCGCATTCAGAAACGCCACTCTCGTGTCCTCTTATGCAGTTGAAAATGACGCAGTGCAGAGTGATAGCTGGTGCAAACGCCACTGTCGCAGTGCTTATCACCCAGCCAGAAACGACGCTGCGCTCATGCACCAGCGAGGAAGTGTCTGGCTCTCGCTCATCTGAATGATAGGCAGTATTAGCTTACGAAATAATTGGTTTCATTATAACTTACGAGGGGCTGGGAGGCAATGTAACAGGTGTTTTAACAGTATGTATTCTCACCTCTATCCTGGAGCTATTGGCTAGTTGAAGAGGAAAAGCAGCCTTCGTTCCTCCTCTGAGAGGATCAGTGTGTTGTTGCGTGGGATGGGGTAGATCTGTGCGCGTTCCCAGAGGGGGCCAGTAACGCTCGTCCCGCTCCCGATCTGCACCCCGCGCTCACGCAATGCATTGAGCAGTTCACTGCCGTTAAAGAGGTAGACCGACTCGATCAGCCAGGGACTTGACAGCTCTGTCGGTGTGGAGGCGGGACCGGTGAGGAGCAGGTAGTAGTCGGGAAACGCGTCGGGTCGAATATTGAACTGCCCGTCATGTTTTGGACGCCACTGTACATCGACTGACTTGCCAGTCAATGGGCCATGGGTGAAGCGTCCATCGTAGCCACGTACGCGTCCCGCCTCTTCAAGCGTGATATGAAAGATGATCGAGGCGATATACTCGCCGATGTTGCCAGCCTGAGCGCTGCGTCCAATCAATGTGGCAATTTTATTATCGATAGTGTTGCGCGATTTCAGAAGACTTGCTAGCCAGGGAAGAT
>DAOUDD010000045.1:0-14431 GCA_034431765.1 Ktedonobacteraceae bacterium
TCACGCTCTCCATCACACGTGAAGCACTCGCGTATTATGATGATCGGGAGCACCAATGGGTCGCGGAGGCGGGTGAGTTTGAACTGCTGGTTGGCGTATCAGCACAAGATATTCGTTCGACAGCAACCTTTATGCTGAAAAACTCAAGCAGTTGGCTCTGACTGTTCTGTAGCGCATGACAATCACTGAAGAAACGGATTGGAAGGAGACCATTTCCAACCGAGGGCTAACTCGCAATCCTTAGTTGGAAATAGTCTCTGCAAGAAGATGTGAGAGAACGCAAGAATGCACGCTCAGTGTTTCAGCATCGGCGCATTGTCAGTAAACATGCCCTCGAAAGACAAATGGTTAATACCTTGATACATACGAGGAAATTCAAGCTGTCAGCAGCAGATACACCGCCAGCACAACCCCAATCAAGCTAGCAAGCACTGTCAAAAGTGTCGCAAAAGCTATGGGTGGATGAAACTGCTCACGATCAATCGAGCGTCTCACTGTGAGAAAGTTCAGCAGCGCAACCACCATAATCACCACCCCAAGTACCGTCAGCAACACACCAATGATCGAGGAGTAGTGCACCGAAGAGGCTGGCTGGTTCGTCTTCAGTCCTAACTCGCGCAATAGCAGCCCAAAACGCTCTACCACAAACCCAAAAGTAATCGTAGCCAGCCCTGTCCGTATCCAGGCAAGAAAGGTCCGCTCATTTGCAAGATGATCGGTCACTCTCTTGCTTGTGAGGGCTGGCTTCGGGTTGCTGTCGTCCTCTGTTTTGTCACTGATTTTTTCTTTTTGCACAATGTTTGTACTCTAGATCTAACACCTAAGCGTTTTGAAGTTGAGATGATAACAGGTCTTTTGCACAATGTAGAACCTGTAACAAAGATAATCTTCCCTACAGAACGCCTGCAAGAGTCGGTTTTTACTGTGCTTATCTAGAGCATCCTATCATGGAAATGCAGCAGTTTGCAAGTAAGAAAAAGGAGTGATCACTTGTTTCCTTCTGCTGAGCTACATCTGCGTGCTTCCTATCTACGAAGTGCTTGCATTCTGGCTGGATCATTGCCGTTTTCACGTGTAGTATAGGGATGGATCGGTTTGGGGGCAGTCAGGGTGTCAAGCTCCTCTACGTCCTCTGGTGAGAGATGCAGCTCAATAGCACTGCTGTTGTCCAAGAACTGCTCAAGTATACCTTCTACCTCTCCTTGCGCCCCACGCGCACTTTGATGCCGTTCACCGGACCTCCGGTTGCGTTGTAAACCTGGTAGATCTCCTGGCCCGGTAGCAGCTCAAGGGTAAAGTTGCGCAAAATGTAGGAGGCTAGCGCCTTAATCTCAACCTGCGCGAAGTTGATACCGATACAGATGCGCGGACCACCGCCAAACCCGACCAGCGCATACGGATTCTTTTTGTGTTCCTCCCGTGGCGGTGCAAAGCGATCAGGATCAAAAGCTGTCGGATTGACGAAGATGTTCGGAATCATATGCGAGGCAACTATGGAGTAGAAGGCAAACGAACCAGGAGGCACAGAATAGCCATGGAACTCAAAGTCCTCGGTCACGCCACGTGGTCCGTTTGCCACCGGTGGGTAGAGCCGTTCAGCCTCACTGAGCGCGTTCTCCAGCACTTTCATCCGCTTCACGTCCTCCAGGCCAGGCTCGTCTCTCTCTCCAAGAATCGCCTGTTGCTCCTGTAAGATGCGTTGCGTGTAGTCAGGATGCTGGATGAGCAGGTAGAGGAGCCAGGCGATTAGGCTGGTTGAGGTCTCGTGTCCGGCAACGAGGAGAATGTTGATATGCGCGATTAACTGTTCATCGCTCATGGCTTTGCCGTTCTCATCGCGTGCCTGGACGAGCAGGCCAAAGATGTCATCAGTCGGTTTCCTGCGCCGCTCTTCAATCTTTGGCAAGAGCAGCTCGTGCAGTTCGCTATGCAGATGGTTCAGACGCGCGCGAAAATCTTCCTCAGATGTTGCTATTCCTCTTGACATGAGGATGGCGACGAAAAGCTCACGGAAGCGATCCACTTCCTCTCCCGCTTTCAGGCTTGTCAATGCCTGTGCCGCAACGTCAAACGTGATCTTGCGCGCCTCCTCAACAAGGTCTACCTCGCCCACCTCAAACCATCTCTGAGCGTGCTGGCGGATAATCCGATTCATCAACGGGAGGTAACGGTCCATGTAGCTGACCGTGAACGCTGGATTCATCATCTTGCGATGACGTGCATGTTCCTCTCCATCCATGCTGAGCAGTCCACGTCCCAGCAGTTCCCCTGCTATGAAGATGGAACTCCAACCGATATAGTTCGAAAACTTGTGTCGATTATTGACCAGGACAAAGCGATTTGCCTCTGGCCCGACCAGGTAGACAATCTCCTTCCCAAAATAGGGCGCGCGAAAAATGGGACCATGCTCTGCATATGCCTGAGCTAAAAGCTCTGCCAGGTGATACTGGTAATCATCTGGCAACTCTACAAAGGGTATCTCCTCGTAAGAACGTATCGTGTTCATCACCTGCTCTCCTGTTCAAGAAAAATGCTGTTGCTCGAAAACGTAACAGCATTGAATATGTATTTAGGGCTAACTTCGCAGCATTATTTTACAAATGAATGAACCTCATTCATTTGTACGCCTGAGAAAAATACGTCACCCATTCTCGAAAGGTACAATATCTATCTACTTGTGTGCTTCCTCATGCTGACCTTCTTGCAATGAAGGTCCAGAGAAGAACCGCTGGAGAAACTCTGTGAAGTACTGTCGAAACAGGTCCTCCCGCTCACCTCTTTCGAGTGCGAAGCACTGATGAATCACTCCATCCCCCATAACGCTAAGTATCTGGGCGTACATCTCAGTATGGAATGGTGCAAGTTCGCCACGTTCGATTTATGCCATAGGGCAAGAGGAATGTCAAGCAACATATCAGGGTGTTGTCGCTCCTATTCGTGTGATCTACAGAGTTTTCTCCTAACGAAGCGTTCTCTAGTTTAGCTCAGAGGCGATTGTTGAAGAGATCATTTTTGTGCTTGAAGAATGTGCTACTGCTTCGTCTATATACATGGGAACGAATGGAAGAAGAAATATACTTTATAGTTCAGTTATTTTTGCGCGTTCTCTTTGAACATATGGAGGGCGATATGAAGCAACATGCACCTTTCTCTCAACAGCTCAAGTACGAGCGGGAACGTCGTGGTTGGTCACAGGCTGATGTTGCCGAAAAGGTAGGCTGCGATAGTAAGTCTCTGGGCCGTTGGGAGAGTGGGAAGCTCTTGCCACGCCCTATGTACAAACAGGCGCTCTGTGATCTATTTGGGAAAAGCATGGAAGAGTTTGGCCTGGCAAATCATGTCGAACCCTCGATAGAGGAGGATGTGCAGGAACAGAAGGAGGATTGGGGCGAGGCTCCTCGCAATCCGCTACTTTATGGACGCGTTACAGAGCGCGCCGAAATCCTGCATCTGCTCCTGCAGCATTGTCAGGTGCTTGCGTTGCTCGGAATCGGTGGGGTCGGTAAAACCTCGCTGGCATCTTCTATTGCTGGGCAGGTGAAGCATGAGTTTGACTTCGTCTTCTGGCGCTCGTTACAGAATGCCCCTTCGCTTGAACACGTTCTGGCACAGTGTATCTCCTTTATCTCTGATGAGCAGCACGCTCTTCCCGATACCATTGATGCCCAGCTCACGCTGCTTATCTCCTTACTTCAGTCCCGCCGCTGCTTATTCATTCTTGACAATGTCGAGTCAGTGCTCCAATCTGGTCAGAGTGTTGGTCAGTATCAAGAAGGCTATGAGTCCTATGGCCGCTTGCTACGACGGCTCGGTGAAACACCACATCAAAGCTGTCTGCTGCTGACGAGCCGTGAGAAGCCGCGCGAGATTACCTCCATGGAGGGAAACAGCTCTCGTGTGCGCTCATTCCACCTCCTGGGTGTTAAGCCTACTGAAGGACAAGAGTTGCTTCAAGAGCGCGGTCTCTTCGGTTCGCCTGAACAGTGGCAGCATCTTGTCCAGCTCTATACGGGAAATCCATTGGCTTTAAAGCTGGCTTCTGCCTCCATTGAAATGTTCTACGCTGGTGACATTGCACATTTCTTGCAGGCCGAAAATCTGGCTATCGACGATATCTCCTACGAGCTTGATCAGCAGTTTCAGCGCCTCTCCCCTGTAGAGCGCGAGATTGTCTACTGGCTTGCTGTGGAGCGTGAAGCGGTCTCTCTGGAGACTCTTCGCGAAAACGTTATTCGCCCAACATTGCAGGGCGAGCTGATGACCTCGCTGAACTCGCTGCTACGCCGTTTCCTGGTCGAACCTCGTGAGAAATCTCGCTTTACCTTGCAACCTGTCATTATGGAATATGCTACCAACGAGCTTGTTCGGCGGGCATGCACCGGCTTTTCACGTGGCCTTGAGAGCGTCTGGACAAGCCACGCGTTTTTAAAGGCTCAGGCTCGCGACTATATACGTAAGACTCAGCAGCGGCTTATTCTCGATCCGATTGCCCAGCAGTTGCTCGTCACTTTTGGCAAAGAGGGCATCGAGCAACAGGTACAATATCTTCTAGAGATGCAACGCCGCGTCTCTCCAATTGTACCAGGCTACCTTGCCGGTAATATTCTTAATCTGCTTATCTGGCTGCACTGTGATATCAGCCATTTTGATTTTTCTGCCCTTCCTATCTACCAGGCATATTTGCAGGATGTGGCTCTGCCAGATGTCCTTTTCGCTTCCGCCTCGTTTTCGCGGACGCTCTTCACAAACACATTTGGCAGCATTTTCTCTCTCTCCTTTGCTCCACATGCATCTCTGCTCGCTGCTGGTGCCAGCAATGGTGATATCTGGCTCTATCAGTTACAGAGCGGTGAAATGACGTGTGTGCTCACTGGTCATACCGATGCAACCTGGTCAGTTGCCTTCTCACCCGATGGCTCCCAACTCGCCAGTGCCAGCGATGATCTCACAATTCGTCTCTGGGATCTTGCAACAGGGACATGTTCTCGTGTCTTGCGCGGTCACACCAATCGTGTCCGTTCTCTCGCCTTTAGTAACGACGGTCAAAGGCTGGTTAGTGCCAGCGAAGACTTTACGCTACGGCTCTGGGATGTTGCAACGGGAGAAGCTCAGGAGGTTCTAGAGGGACACACTGACCGCGTCTGGTCAGTTGGCTTCCATCCATCCGGTGAACTACTGGCGAGTGGTAGCACAGATGGGACTATACGCCTCTGGGATCTCGCGACACACCAATGTCTTCGTATACTGGATGAACATACCGGTTGGGTGCGCGCTATCAGCTTTCATCCCGCTGGCGCTCTGCTTGCCAGCTCTAGTGATGATCGTACCGTCCGGCTCTGGAACGTAGATACAGGAGCGTGCCTTCGTGTCCTGTCAGGTCATACAAACCGTGTCTGGACCGTGACCTTTGCTAAAAGAGGCTCTATCGTCGTAAGTGGCAGCGAAGACTCAACGATTCGGCTGTGGGACAGTGAGAGTGGGCGCTGCTTGAATGTGTTATCAGCGCATGCTAATGGTGTCCGTGCTGTCGCTGCCGATACGCGCACCAGCATGTTCGCCAGTGGCGGTGAGGACCAGGGCATCCGTCTTTGGGAAGGTGAGACAGGAGAATGCCTGAAGACGTTACAGGGCTACACCAACCGCGTCTGGTCTGCTGATATTAGCCCTGATGGTCATCTACTCGCTAGCAGTAGTGAGGATCGCTGTATCCGTCTCTGGGATCTAAAAAGCGAGCGTTGCAGCAAAACGTTCCAGGATCGTACCCACGGTGCTCGCATGGTGATCTTTTCTCCTTCTGGCTCATTGCTCGCCAGTTGTGGTGAAGATCAAAATGCACGGCTCTGGGATGTTGCAACGGGAACCTGTCGGCAGATTTTGAAGGGCCACACAACATGGGTCCGTGCTATGGCCTTTCGCTATGATGGCTTGCTTCTGGCTACTGGAGGCGAAGACGGGACCATCTATATCTGGGACATGCAGCATCTAGAGGAAGCCTCCTATCACCGTATTCTTGCTGGACACCAGAGCTGGATACGTTCCGTCACCTTTAGCCCTTCTGGCAGCCTGCTTGCTAGTGGCAGTGACGATCAGAAGGTCCTCCTCTGGGACGTAAATTCTGGTCAATGTCTTCATGCCTTTGCTGGACATACCGGTCGTGTTCGCGCTGTTGCTTTCTCTCCCACAGGTTCCCTCCTGGCAAGTGCAAGTGAAGATAAGACGGTTCGACTCTGGAATGTCGCAACACGCACTCTGCAGACAACACTGGCAGGTCACTCCAGCCGTGTCATGGCTCTTGCCTTTAGCCCCTGCGGGACCTTTCTGGCAAGTGGAAGCGACGATCAGACAATCCGTCTCTGGCAGAAGGAGGCAGATGGAGCTACACTAGTAGCAACCCTGGCTGGTCATGCTGGACGCATTCGCTCGCTGGTCTTCTCTCCAGATAGCACCTTGCTCATCAGTGCCAGCGACGATGGCTCGATCAAGCTGTGGAACGTGCAAGAAAGAGCTTGCCTGACCACCCTTACAAACGAGCGACCTTATGAACGGATGAATATCACCCATGCGCGTGGCCTGAGCACTGCACAAAAAGCTAGCCTGCTTGCTCTAGGTGCACACGAGGAAGAGGAATAGTAAAAAAGGCAGAGATCAACAGCGCGTAGTGTAGGAATGTAGATGTTAGGAAGCATCCTCTTGACATCTATCTCATCCTCATGTTATATTTAAAGGGCTGAAAAAGGCGGGCCGGTTCGGTTAGCCCGGCCACCTCTCTTTTCCCAATGAGAGCTTCTGTCAACGCGCAGGCGAAGGGACCCACAGCAGAATCAAGGCAGTATTCTGTCTCAAAACTGTGGAGGTCCAAATGTTCATTATCGCGTTTCCCGCCCGTTTGCCCCTCTTTTGTATCTCAACGCGCGTATCATGTACGCCCAGAGATCTCGACATCTCTTCAAAGCAGCACGGGCGCACAAATATACTGGATTCTCCTGCCAGTTTTCTTCCCCATTTCATGGACGACGTTTCGTCAGAATCTGCCTCCTTGATTCACACATCTATCATCCACTTGTGAACAAGAAGGAGCAACTCATCATGATTCTCATCACTGGAGCAACAGGCGGCATTGGGCAAGAACTCTGCCAACTCTTGGCACAAGCACATGTTCAGGCAAAAGCCATGTGCCGAAGACCAGAACAGGTACAACACTTCAAAGACATGGGACTGGAGGCAGTTCTCGGTGATTTTGAAGATCCTGAAAGCTTGCAACACGCCATGAAAGGCTGTGAACGGGTATTCCTTCTAGCTGCGCCTTCGCTCAGGCAAGCGCACCATCTCAGGCTTGCTATTGATGCAGCAGTCGAAGCCGATATCCAGCATGTGGTGAAAATTTCGGCATCAGATGGCAATCTGGGATCACCAGTGCCCTGGGCCAGGGCCAACACTGAAGGGGATCACTACTTACGAAGCAAGAAGATTGGCTGGACTATTCTCCGTCCGACAGGCTTCATGCAGAACTTCCTGGAGTCCGCTCATGTCATCTCCAAAGGGTTTCTTCCGTATACCACTGGCGAGGGACGAGTGAGCTACATCGACTCTCGCGATATAGCATTAGTGGCGAAGTCCGTCTTGACAGAAAATACTCATGCGAACGCAACGTATTATCTGACCGGACCGGAGGCATTATCCGTCAAGGACATAGCTTCAAGGCTCTCAACAGGCATTGGATACGAGGTACGAGCCACCCCGATACCAGACAATGACATGCGCAAAATATTGCAAGAAGCAGGACTAGAAGAATGGCGCATCAATGCCATCTTTGCGCAGTATTCCGTTATAGCAGGTAACTATGCCCTTGATGTGATCGAAGAAGTCAAGCGTCTTACTGGTCAGAACCCGCGCTCATTTGTGCAGTTTGCTCAAGACTACAAGGAGCATTTGACACGAAAATAGCTGGATACTTCTGATTCTGGTAGAGAGAGGAAAAGAATCTCTGCGAAAAACTCTTCCTCTCTCCTCTCTCTTGCTTCGGAAATCAGTAAAAAGCATGCTGAACATCAGAATGTAACGCTCAGACTCCGCTAAACGCTGAAAAGCCACCATCAACAGGAACTGTAACGCCAGTAACAAACTGTGAGGCTGGGCTTACCAGCCACAGCAATGTCCCAATCAAGTCATCCGGCTGCCCTAGACGATTGGTCGGCGTGTGCTTCAGGATCGCCTCTCCACGCGCTGTATACCCTCCCGTCTCACTATCTGTGAGCAGAAAGCGGTTTTGCTCCGTCAAAAAGAAGCCTGGCGCAATAGCATTGACGCGGATACGTGTGCTGTACTCTTGCGCCATATGCACCGCCAGCCATTGTGTAAAGTTGACTACCGCTGCTTTGGCCGCACTGTACGCAGGGATACGCGTTAGGGGACGTAGCGAATTCATGGATGCGATATTGATAATACAGCCCTCTCCCCGTGTTGCCATACTCCTGCCAAAGACCTGGCATGCTTTGAGCGTGCCTGCAAAGTTAAGATCAAAGACAGCTTCAATAGCCTCTTCATCCAGATCAAAAAACGAGCGCTCAGCCGAGGTCGTTGCGCCAGCAGCATTCCCTCCAGCTCCATTAACAAGGATCTCTGGCTCCCCAAAGACACGCACAATCTCATCAAGTGCCTTTTCCAATGCCGAACGTTGCATCACATCGCAGGCAAGGGCCAGAGCACGCCCTCCCTGCCCCTCGATCTGCGTTACAACCTGTCGCAATGCGTCTGCCTGACGCGCGATAACTACCACGTTTGCACCTGCCTGTGCAAGGGCAGACCCAAATGCAGAACCTAGACCTCCACTTCCACCTGTCACAACTGCCGTCTGACCACGAATAGAGAAGAGTGTGCGCAATTGCTGCATCTGTATATCCTCGTTCATTGCTTGCTTCCTTTACTAAGGCGGGAGGAAATGCCACCCTCCTTTCGACTATGCAAGCGGGGACTCGCTGAACCATCTAAATCTTTGTCCATGGTTTTTCGCAACTATATATTGACTGCGAATACATCTGTGTCTTGACATTCCCCTGACTCACGCACGAAGGATTCTTCCTTCAACCACCTGACTTGCTCGTCTGCCTCTTGCAAGACAGAGAGTAGCGATCCTGTGTCCAGAAGCGCTCACCTACATTACTATAGGTCCGTTCCCAGCATACCCTGCGGTACGGTCTCCTTATTCTTGCTGTTTGCACTCAGCTAATGCCTTCGCCAGAATGTTGCGAGCAGGCGTTCTCATCACGGTCCAGTACCAGTCCACACACGTGACAGCTATGAGTTCGTACACTCAAGCTCTTCTTGACAAGTGTACCACACCCACTACAGTTCTGACTTATGAAGTGTGGGGGAACTGTGAGCACAGGAATAGCGTGCAGTGCCCCGTAGTAGTTCACCCAAGTGAGAAACTGTCGCCATCCAGGCCCAACTGAGGGGCGTGCTATACGCAATACCAGTTTCCTCTGCCACTTCTGTGAAACGGTAGCCGCCTCTTTGTATATACGCACGCAAGGCATTTGGATGACGCATTGGTCGCTTCCGGCTACTCTGTTTCTCTACACTGGTGTCCTGCGTCGTCTCTTGCTGGTCCTCTGAAAGCTTCGCATTCGTGAGAGATGCTATATGCTTCACAGGAAGGACACTCTGGAACTGATAGGCCATTTCGGGTGTTTGCATCTGTTGTAACATGGATCGGGCCTCCTTGAACTTGACGCATTGACACTTCAGCCTGCTATACTATGGCAAGGTGAGTGTCTAATGCTCGGTTTACAGCCATCATTAGACATTTCCCTGTGAGGTCGATGGTACTAGCACCGACCTCACCCTGTCTTCAGATAATCTAGTTCCATAATTAAGGTTCTTTTACTAAGATATTAGTCTAATTTTCAGGCGATGCCGAGGTAAAATGACTCTTAATTTTGTTGCACAATTCAGACAAATACACTATAATAATTGGAAATGACTCTTCGGGGAGACTTAAGAAATAAGAAAATGGGAGCACAAGATCACGAATATGCTCCACAAGAATTAATGACAGCACAAGAAGCCATTCAAGCCTTTACACTCGCCGGACTATCAGGTCCGACATTTCGCCGCCGCGTTCGTAGTGGGCACATAGAGAGCATTTTGCCAGACGGTCGGCAAAGAGGCGCATTGTACCCAAGGTCACAAGTATTGGCTGCGATACATGAAAAGTCAAAGGGAATGAAAAGGCGACGCAAGAGTACTTCACACATCAAACCATCTACGTTTAGTCGGGCAACTCCGCAGGATATGAAAGAAATAGCTCCCCTGCTTGTTTCCTTCTACGCAGCTAGAATTGACCCACAGAAACGCGCAGCATGGATCGAGCGCAATCCAGAAGTTGCTTTTATCCTCAGATGCGAGGGTGAAGCTGTAGGATGTGCTTTTGTTCTCCCTTTACCAGAGCAAAAGATTCTTGAGATTTTCTCCAGTCAAGTAAAACCCCCAACACGTCCACATGAAATCCTACCCTATGAGCCTGGAAAGCATGTTCATCTCTATGTACGTGCTGTGGGAGTACTCCAAACTGTCAGCAAGGAACAACGAAGACATTGGGCCGCCAGATTGATTAAGGAACTTGCCAGAGCTATTATCAATTTGGGTGAACGGGGCATCTACATTGACAAAATTTATGCTCAAGGGGATACAAAGGCGGGTGAACGTGCTCTCAGAGCACTCGGTTTTACACAGATTGATCTTCATACGCCAACCACAAGAAAAAATTATGTGCTTGATGTTGCTCAAAGCGGCTCATCTTTTGCTATGAGATACAAACATGTTCTGGATGTGTGGCGTTCAGATAATGAAGAGGAGTAGTGCAGAAATGTTGGGTGCGTAGGGAGTAGACTTTACCATCTGTTCTCACTTTGCGAAGCGCTGCAGGTGCTGAGTATGAAAGAAGATTTCTCAACAGTATCAAAGTTCAGAATGGCTTTGCGGGGTACAGAGGGTAGACACTCTGTTAGCTTGATGTGTATTGGACAATGCTTCAGAGTTTTCCGCGACGTTTAATCCCCTCAATCTGATATACTTTGGTGGGCTTTCTCTTACTAGTGAAGCAAGAAGGGATAGCGCCTAACTTAAGTTCCAATGAAGAATTTCAGCAAACGACAGGTTGTTGTTACATATGAAAGAGCCGCTCACATGGCGCTCGTTGCTTGGAGAGGTCATTGCACATCCACAAGAGCGACAGCGTATTGCCCAGATACTGGGTGTTAATCCTGTTAGTCTAACACGCTGGGCTACAGGGACATCAAATCCGCGTGCGAAACATATTCATGCACTTCTTGGTGCACTTCCGCATCTTCGGCAACAACTCCTTCCACTCCTACTGGAAGAGTATCCGCATTTCCTTGCTGATGTGATGGCGCTAGAGGAGGAACCGCTCGACGTTCCCTCCGATTTCTACGCTCAAGTGCTGGATGTCTATGCACATATGCAACCGCTTTTACGCTCTTCCACTATCATTACGCTTATTTTAAAGCAGATACTCTCTCAATTCGATTCTCAGCAGAGAGGAGGCGCTGTTTTTATTCTTCAATGTGTTCCGCCTGCTCCAGGCAAACCTATTCGCAGTCTCTATATCGCATATGCTCATACTACTCTGCCATGGCAACGGATCGAGTCACATCGGCAACTCTTTGGCATTGAGTCGCAGGTCGGATATGCTGTGCAGATGCAACGTCCTGTAACTCTGTCGCAATCAGTGGAGAAAGTTCAGCTTCTCCCTTCGTCCTACGATCTTGACACGTTAAGTAGTATCGCCTACCCATTGTTACAAGAGCGCAATGCTGCTGGCTGTTTATGGATTGTCACTCCCTATCCTCAACAATTTTCAGATGCTCAGACAGAGCTTGTGAGTCACTATACAAACCTGCTGCTCTTAGCCTTCCCCTCTCACTCGTTTTATCCTTTTGGGCAGATCTCTCTGGGGGTCCTGCCAGATTTTATTCACCAGCGTTCATTCCTTCACGGCTTCAACGAGCGGGTGAAGGGTCATATCATCACAGCTACGCGACAAGGGCAGATCTTGACTCGACCTCAGGCAGAACTGAAAGTCTGGCAAGAATTGGAGAGATTGTTGATCAATCCTTCCCCAACAATTCCTCTCAGTTCATAAATATGTCCCAAAGGTTTCAGACAGACAAACTCTAGAACGCAAACAGGCTAACTCATTATACTGATGAGTTAGCCTGTTTGCGTTGCACTTCTAAAGTGGATGAGCGCTTCCTTAGAAAACCTTTTCTAGCGGCTCAGCGCAGCATCTCCAAGAACCTTGTCCAGCGTCTCACGTTTGATACGATACGCCTGACGTGTGTTGACATGTGGTAGAACCACAGCCTCTAATGCACCTTGCTTTACCCAACGACGCACTGTTGTGTCATCGACACGAAGAATCTCAGCTACTTCTGATACTGTCAATAAATCGCTCATGTAATTGCTCCTTCCGTTCTCCCCTCCACTTGACTTTTAAAAGAAAAGGGGTAGACACTTGCTAAAACAGTTGTTTTCTGATCGTATTGTATAACATTGTGCCACGTTTGTAAAGACATGTACATATATACCTCCCCAAAAGTCATTGTGTGTCTCTGTTCTCCCTTTTCAGTAACACATTCAATCTCTGTCAAGACAACCATCTCTACTGTTTCTATTAAAAGATGCTCTTCTCTATCTCTCACTCTCCTCATCCCTAAGTGATTGTCTTTGTACTGTCGAACAATGGAGAAGTGGAAGCGACGCGTTTTTGTTTCTTATACCGAAAAGGACAAAGAGATGACATACCCTACATAAAAGTATATCTTTGCAATTAATAACTGGGCTGCTGTCTCTTTGTCCCCTAGGAAAGAGGAAATACACAGAAGATAGACAACTCAGGTACGTAGTGTATCGCTACGATTGGGTCCAACACCAACGCTATGAATGGGAATACGCACCAATTCTGTCAGGCGTTGCAAGTAGGCTTTTGCATTGTACGGTAGCTCTTGCAGAGATCTTGCTTCGCGCGTCGTTTGTTGCCACCCAGGAAGTATTTCGTAGATCGGTTCACATTGCTCGTGCAGAAGCGGATCAGGCAGGTCCTCTACCACTTCACCTTTATATCGATAAGCTGTGCAAACGGGAATTTCTGCAAGGGTATCTAGAACATCAAGCTTGGTGATAGCCAGCTCGGTACAGCCGTTAATCTCAGCCACATAGCGCGTAACTACGGCATCAAACCAACCAACGCGACGTGGCCGTCCCGTCGTTGCGCCATATTCACCTCCGAGCTCGCGCAATCTCTGTCCAGTCTCACCATATAACTCGGTTGGCATGGGACCTGTGCCTACTTGAGTGCTATATGCCTTGCTCACGCCGATGACTTGCGTAATAGCTCTCGGTGGGATGCCCGTTCCCGTGCAAGCCCCGGCAGCAGTCGGCGATGAACTGGTCACAAAGGGATAGGAACCCCAGTCGAGATCCTTCATTGCGCTGAGCTGTCCCTCAAGCAAGATTCGTTTCTGCGTGTTCAGCGCGTTCCGCACGATTGGCACAGTATCAATGATGCGCTCCCGTAGCCTCTCTCCCCATTTGAGACAGCTTGCCAATAGCACTTCTTCATCAAATGGGGCCTGGTGGTAGACATGCGTCAGCAGCGTATTATGCTTCGCCAGCACAATCGCCAGTTTGGTACGCAATACCTCCTCATGCAATAGATCAAAAAAGCGGATACCAATCCGTGCCACTTTATCTGTGTAAGCAGGACCTATCCCCCGCCCAGTTGTGCCGACCTTATACGCCCCACGTGCCTCATCCTCTACCTGATCTAGTAACTTGTGATACGGCATGACAACGTGTGCTCGATCAGAAATGTAGAGATTCTGTACAGAAATACCCTGGCTTGCAATGCTCTCCAGCTCATCAAGCAAATCTTGTGGCGCGATCACCGTACCAGCTCCCATAATGCAGACGCACTCAGGATTAAAGATGCCACAGGGCACGAGATGTAGCTTGAACTCGCCATACTCATTTACCACCGTGTGACCGGCGTTACCTCCACCCTGAAAACGCATACAGATGTCTGCCTCAGCGCTCAACAAGTCTACCAGTTTTCCCTTGCCCTCGTCACCCCACTGCGTTCCAACAACGACAGTTACTGATCGAGCCATGCTAGTCTCTGCCTTTCTAAATGTAGTCAAACCTATTCAACGTACATTGGTCGGCGACGGAACCCTCCGTACACCGATGTTCGATTGCGGTGAAAACGTCCGCACACCGCACGGGGTCACCCGTGTGTAGCCATCAGCCGGGCAAGGAACCTTTTCAGGATGTTGACGGCACTGTTGTCGTCGCGATCCATGACGAGTCCACATTCCGCGCAACTGTAGGTCCGTTCCCACAGTGGCATAGT
>DAOUDD010000046.1:0-4354 GCA_034431765.1 Ktedonobacteraceae bacterium
AGGCGAAGCCACAACGACCCTGACCATCCCTGGCACCGTGCCCACCTACCTCAAGGTCGCACGTACCGGCACAAACTACACGGCCTACAGCTCGCAGAATGGCACCACCTGGACCGAGATCGCTGGCTCAGCCGTCACGCTCAACCTGACCACGCCAACCCTTGCCGGCCTTGTCGTCAGTTCGCACAACGACAGCATCCTCTGTAGCGCCACCTTTGACACCGTCACCATCGGCTAACTGAACAATTTGTAACGCGTTTACACATTTGCTCGTATGGCGCTGGAAAGCTTCTCAGGTCTTTCCAGCGCCCTTTTTTAAGAAGAGCGTTGCTCTTCCCATTCTGGACGAAGGATGGCCATCACAATCTTGTCATGATAAGCTCCATCACGATAACAGGCCTGGCGTAACACCCCTTCTCGCTGAAATCCTGCTTTTGTGTAGGCTTTCACGCCACCTATATTGAGCGATGAAACAGTCAGCATGATCCGCTATATTATCTAAAGACAGGAGCTAGCTCTTGACGATGCTGTATTCATACGGTATTCTGACTGCGAAGATAATCTTTTCAAGGTTCTCTTCTCTAGATTGGATGAACATATGATTTTTCATACTTTTCAGCGGTCAGCGAAATTTTTATTACACGCTTCTCCATGCAATGAACGTGGGCACTGTGTTGCTCATTACTGACGATCACGTGCTGGCGCGTTCGAGCGCCAGTATCTAGAGGGTAGAAGGGGCAAAACTCTCATAGGCCCTCTTCGAGTGTAACAGTCTCATAATCTCACAACCTATCCTTTCTGGCCGATCCACGCATTTTGCTATTGGATCTTTTTGTGCTGCCTGCGATTTCATCCTGCTCGCGCTCCTCCTTTCTTTCCTGGTTTCTGCATTTGCAAAAAATGCATCATTGTATATCCAAGGAAAGAAAGGAAAAATATGTCATCTTTTTTCTCTGATCCTCCTCACGAGAAAAACAAGCAGAACGCAAACCACAACAAAGAGAGGCAGTCGAAACGCAAGCTTCCTCTTGCCGAGCTGCTTTTAGAACAGGGATGGTTCCAGAGCCTTGACGAAGCTCGTAGATGGATCATGACAGGCAATGTGCTGGTGAACGATCAGCGCCTGGATAAACCCGGCATGCTTGTTGCACGTGATGCACATGTGCGTATCCGTGGAAGATTGCGCTACGCGAGTCGAGCGGGATACAAGTTGGAAGCAGTGCTCGAACATTTTGCTGTTGATGTCGTTGGACAGGTAGCTCTTGATTGTGGTGCCTCCACTGGTGGATTTACCGATTGCTTGTTACAATGTGGAGCTGCTCTCGTCTACGCTGTGGACGTTGGTCATGGGCAACTCCTTGGCCGTCTGCGCCTTGATTCTCGCGTGCGTAATCTTGAGCAGACCAACCTCAGCTCTCTCACCTTGAGCATGTTGACACCGCCGCCCGGCCTGATTACTCTGGATCTTTCGTACCTTTCCTTGACGAAAGCGCTACCAGTAGCAACAGCGTTGCTTGCCATTGAGGGACAGATTCTAGCGTTAGTTAAGCCACTGTTTGAGGTAGAAGACAGCGAAGCAAGGCGGACTGGAAGGATTGACGATCCTCTTTTGATAGTGACGGCCCTTCAACATGTAATAGCTGCTGGTACAGCCTGCGGCCTGACTGTACAAGGGGTAGCAAAGCTGGTGCTTCATCCACGTCATGGCGTTCACGAGTTTTTTGTCTCTTTTATACGCCGTCCAGGAGTCCTTTCTTGTTCTTACGATACTCAGACCCTGCTGGCTCTGGTCAAAGAACGAGGAATTGGCCGTACTGAGGAAGAATAACACTGTCTTCTTGTCTTTGATACACCGATGAAGAGGAGGGGCAAAGCGCTCCTTTGTCTCTCCTCGCTTTTTCATCAAAATCCGCCGCAATAGGTCAGATTTTTGACCGCTTTCACTGTTAAACTAATAGAGCAGTATATAGCAGATTATAGAAAAGGACAGAGGTGAATGATGAGTACGAATATGAGCAAAGCCAAACTTCTTGCGGAGCTTCAGGAAGAGCAAGCTACGTGGGAGAAGCTACTGGGCGAGATTGGTGAGGAGCGCATGACGGAGCCAGGGGTCGCCGGGGAGTGGTCGATCAGAGAGATCATCGTGCACCTGACAGGCTGGCGTCGGCGCACGGTGAGCCGCTTTCAGGCTGCCCTGCACCATCAGCCAGCGCCGCCACCACAATGGCCGCAGCACTTGCAGAACGACGACGAGATTAATGCCTGGATGGTTGCGTCCAAGCGAGATCTTCCCGTCTCTGCTGTTCTTCAAGAGGATCGGGCCGTTTTTGATCAACTGGTGGAGACCCTTAGCGCCTTTCCCGAGGCAGAGCTGCTGGACCCGCACCGCTTCGATTGGTTGGAGGGCTATCCCTTAAGTGCAGCCTCCCTCTTCAGCCACTTTCATGACGAACACGAGCAGGACATTCGTTCCTGGCTAGCAACGCATCGGTAGTACTATTGCTCGTTTCTTGTTATCCTGCTCAATAAGTGTGTTTCTTGCTGCCCTCTACCTGCTAAAAACCTGTAAGCACTACAAAATGCTTGCGTGTTTTTAGCGTACTATGTTATAATGTTCAAAGAATTGTTATCTTCAGTCTCATGAGAAGATATGTAACTTCCACGATGAATTCATCCCCTAAACGAAAGGCCGTATGCGCATATTTCGTGCTTTCTCTAATCGCTCCTTTGCTCTGTTGTGGACGGGGCAGACTATTTCTCGTCTGGGTGATAGCCTTTATGGGGTGGCGCTGGCGTGGTGGGTGTTGCGTACAACTGGCTCGGCGACGGCGATGGGGATTGTGCTGATCTGCGCGGATATTCCCATGCTGCTCCTGCTGCTCTTCGGCGGCATTATGGTGGATCGTTTGCCGCGCATTCGCGTGATGCTCTCCTCCGATCTCCTGCGTGGCTGCGTGGTCGGCCTGATTGCCTTACTCGCTTTCCTGCAAGCGTTGCAACTGTGGGAGATCTGTGTGATGAGCGCCGTTTTTGGAGCAGTGCAGGCATTTTTCTATCCAGCATACACCGCTATCATCCCCGATCTCGTCCAGGCTGAGCTGCTGCCGAGCGCGAATTCGCTGAGAAGCATCAGCGCGACCGCAACACGGCTTGTGGGGCCAGCTCTTGCTGCTGCGCTTATCGCTTCGGGAGGAACTGCGCTCGCTTTTGCTCTGGACGGTGTCTCCTTCGCTCTATCGGCGCTCTGCCTGCTTGCGCTGCCACGCCTGTCAGCGCTGTACCGTACGCTTGAGAAAGAGGAGAGTGTGCTGCAAGGTCTGCGTGCGGGTGTGAGCACTGTGCTGCACTCTCCCTGGCTGTGGGTCACGCTGGTCATCGCTGGAATAAGTACTGTTTTCCTGAGCGGACCCTCTGGGGCTGCTCTCCCCCTACTCATTAAAGAGCGCTTTGGGGAGAGGGTCGATGTTTTTGCGCTCTTCACCACGCTCTCGGCGCTTGGCTCCGTCGCTGCTGCTTTCTGGCTTGGCCGCTACGCACGGTTGCAACGGCGTGGCCTGCTTACGTATGGAGCGTGGGCTATAGCGGCTCTGACGCTGCTATTCATAGGCTTACCTATCGGAATAAGTGGAGTGAGTGGAGCTTTCCTCATTCAGGGGGCGGCGGACTCAACGCTGGGACTGGCCTGGACAAACACGTTGCAGGAGGTTGTCCCCGCCAATCTGCTGGGACGTGTCGCCAGTATCGATGTGCTGGTTTCAGAGGGACTGCTCCCGGTTGGCTATGGAGTAGCTGGTATCCTGGCTGATCGGCTTGGTGCCGCTCCGGTCTTTGTGTTGGGTGGTGCGATCGCGGCTTTCATAATCGCGCTCGGTTTCCTGCATCCCGCCGTTCGTGCAATGGATTGAGGGAGCTGTTTGCGGTGTGACAATACATGAAAATGGTGAAATTTTTGTATAATAGTTTTTATCGTGAGCGATGGATATTGTAGTTCTCCCGGTTTGGATGACTCATTAAACTAGAAGTGGGGAGTTATGATGGTACCAGAATCCTGGACAGGTGAATAAGATAGAATGACTGTATCGGAAAGACCATAAATTCGCCACTTTCGACGCATAAATTGGCTCTGACACAGGTTTGGGGATAAGCCCATCATTATCATCGCTCTCTTCATACACTTTAGAGACGATGCAAAACGCGTTGACGCAAGAGAGCAAAACCGGCTTTGCCATACATCATCCGCTTGATGAGTTTAATCCTGGTGACTTGTCCTTCCACTTGTCCATTATTGATGGCCAAGGTGGGTCCGGCTTGAACTGCATCTTTGTCTCGCTCCACCCCATTGGCGAAACTCATG
>DAOUDD010000047.1:0-10699 GCA_034431765.1 Ktedonobacteraceae bacterium
AGAAGATGATGGGAGCCAGCAGACGGGTGCCCCAAATTGTGTCAGGGAGAGAGACCCCCATCATGGGCGACCGCAAGGGTCGCACCCTACGCGGAATGGGGCGTTCCTCATGCCGTATCTTGATGCGTAGTGGATGCGATGCAATCGAGTCCCTATTTCACGAGCAATGAATTACGAATTGATACCCGAAATACTCTTAAGTGAAAAGCTTGAGGATCAGGTCACGTACGACGGTGGGTTGTGAGAGGAATGGGTGGTGGCCGGTGTTGAGTTCTACGACATTGCCTGCCCGCTCAGCGAATTCACGTTGCCGGTCAGCGGAGGTTCCCCGGTCTTTGGCGCACAGGAGGTAGGTCGAGGGAATGTGCTGCCAGGCCGCTGAGTGGACCGGCTGTGCGAGGACCGCCAGGCTCTGCCGGGCCGTCTTGTCCATGGCTGCTCGCTGGATCTCTTGATTGCAGTCCTGTAGGAATGTCTCGGCCAGGGCGTCCGGTCGGACGGTGAACGTCCCGCCTGAGGGATCGATGTCAAGAAAGGGAGCGGGCTGCTCACTCCCGAACGAGGACAGGCTCTGCCCGATCTGGGGCAGGTAGCTGGACACGAGCAACAGATGGCGAATATATTAATTTTACCTGACGATTGGAATAGTTGTCAAAATAAGCATTGCAGGTAGTTGTTATCCTCCCCGTCTGCGCTGCGTAAAACCTCCCTGTTCCAGAACATGGTGTGTGAAACGAGCGACATTGTGTGCAGCGAGCAACTGGTGTTGGGCTTTATTCTCATTTTTATGTCCATCAGCCCAGTCAGAGATGGCTTTAACGAGAATCCAATCGACTTTCCTGGCAACCGCTGCTTGATAAAGACCAGCCCCCTCCATCTCCCCAGCGATAGCTTCGGGGGCGAGTTGGCGCAACTGGTCGCGAGAAGCGAGATGATCAACGAGCCTGGAGCCGGAGAGAATCAGGCCGAAATCGATACGCGGTGGCGAAGGCCAATCCTGTGGAAGTACATAGTGCGCAGCCATGAACAGTTCTAACAGATTTGTAGAGGTCGTAACACAATCACCGCGCGATGTAGTGATGAGATGGTTAGCCTGCCCCGTTCCCATGCGTTGAGGATCATAATCGAAAATTTGTCGAGCGACCAGTATATCGCCAATGTTGTGCTTTGTATCGTCGAGGCCAAAGGCAATACCAATCATGATCACAGCTTTGGGAGAGAGCGCCTCGATCGCTTTCTCCACCGTCACACGAGAGCCAGCGATGCCGTTTGAACCCATTTGTGGGAGCTGCACCATAAAAACCCTCGCGCCCGCGATCTCTCCAAGATCGTAGTAGATTTTGCGGAGAATCTGATGGCTTGTGTGCCGGGGGAATTGCTCAAAGATAGCACGAACCTCTGTTGTGGTCACAGCGACAAGCAGGACATCGGCGTGAAGTTTTTTTCCTCGTTTTGTACGCCGTTTCTCTGGAATCTGGATCACCTGTGTCACCTGTGTCACCTGTGTCACCTGCGTCACCTGTGTACCTTCGACAACTTGCTGAGAACTGCTTTTTTGTGGTTGTACAAGTGTTTGGGAGACAGAGGGAAGGATATGTGTGGCTGCTGGCTGTATGACCTGATGTGGTAGAGCAGTGTATGTAGGGAGCAACAGGTGTGTATTATGAGAGATCTGTGTCAGTTTACCAGGAAGGAGAATTTCTACAAGAGCAGAAAAAAAGTGGTGGGAGGTTTCCGGTTGTTCCACGATGAGAAAGGCGTCAGTTTGCTTTCCGTGCTGCTGAATAAGGCGCAGAATGAGATCGTCTGGTGAAGGTGGTGCGGGAAGAACATAATAGAGCGTATCGCCCTCGTGCCTCTCCAGCGCTTGCACAATCTCTGATTCTTGTTGTACCTGACCAACAAGAATGCTGTCCTGATTAAGGTAGGAGCGCAAACTCTCCTGTACCTCTGGTGAAATGGTGGACACAAATGGAGTCAATGTGTGTCCACTCTGACATTCTAAGGAGCAAGCAGAACGCGGCAAATGAATAATACAGACCTTTGTTTCTTGTTCTTCGAGTGCAGCTATAATCTGCTCCTGAGACGTATGACCGATAGTGAGAGTGGTATAACTCGAAGGTAAGATACTGACCTCTGCAAATGCATCCTCTAGCAAAGTCATAGATTCGACCAGGAGGATAGTCGAGAAGTAGCCTTCTTTTACCAGGTGAGCAAGGGCTATCCATTCTTCTCGCGTATGGTGAAGTGAGGTGTCAGGCTGTGTAAGAAGAAGATGGTAGTTGCGTAGCCGCTCTTGCTTCCTGCGCTGCATATTTGCCGCCAGCCGACTGAATGATGATGGTAGCATGGCACCGTCCTTTAGTATCGCAGAGTTTCCCTGCTATATAGACGCATGCTTTGTTTGTAAATAAAGTGCAGCCAGCAAGTGGTAACACGCTTTTACCTGTTCAAAACAACCTGAGTGGAGTCTGATTAGGAGGATCATCGTTAGTATCGTCGTCATCGTCACCGCTATTGCCACTATCGCTACCATCACCATCACCATCATCGCCATCATCGCCACCACCTTTATCACATCTGTATTCGTCACGCATGATTTGATTGAGTAGCTCGGCTTCAGACCAGATCTCCATTTTGTCCCCATCCTATGCATAATACTAGCATTCGTCCAAGTAAAAAACGAATGAGTGAGTACTACTTGACGTAACGATTTCGATGTCTACTCTATAAGTATACTCCAATATCTCTATTTTGACTGTCAAGTAAAGAGCTTCAGCGCTTTCTTGTGTAAAGAAAGAGTAGGTATCTTTGCATGTCATGATGGAAGAAGTAAATATGTTTACACCTGCATAAGCATTCTCACCTCTTCACATGAGCTAATGAAGTCGGGATGGGCCTGATCGAGCTGTTGCTCTCTCCAATAAAAGACGAGCTTATCAATGGCTGGATTAATTTCTGAGTAAGGGGCATCTAGAAGCGCATCGGTTATTTTGCGTAGTAATCGCTTGTATTGGAGAGCGTTGTGATGCACCATATAATAACAGGACAAGCCATATTTTTGAAATGCGCTTGAATAGTTTTGTATATGATACGCGTTATTGCCCTGATACTCATGTGCAAGGCCATGTAAATAATGGTACTCGTATTTGAGACAAATAGATGCAGCTTCCTGGTACGCGTGTTGGGCGTTCTGATTTTGTTTTGTCTGTTCTAATACATTGGCAAACTCGATCAGTGATTCAGCCTGTTGATATTCGTCATGAACAGCTCTTGCGAGTTGAAGCGCTTGCTGAAGAAGAGTTGTTGCTCTATCGTACTGTTGCTGCAAAGCCGCTATTTGACCCTGTCGGCGCAGGCTTGTAATCTGTTCTTGAGAATCGATGCCGAGTGTAGTTGTATAAGCTCTGAGATGCCATTCGCGGGCCATGGGAAGATTGTTGCGCGCGAGCTCGACCTGGCCCATGCGGTTATAATTTAAGCCAAGGCCTTTTTTATAACCTATGCGTATAAAGATGTCTCGAGCCTCCTGGAAGGATTTTTCTGCCTGCACCAGATCGTCAGTATCCAGGTAGACTGCGCCGATACTGTTCAAGCTAAAGCCCACATAGACTTCACTGAGTTTCCCTTTTTTAAAGAGGTCTTTACGAATGCGTAAGGCAATTTTATATCTACGCAACGCCTCTTCAATTTTGCCCTGCAAGCGAAGAATGGCTCCAATATTACTCTGTCCAATCGCATATCCCCGTTCGCTGTTCTGCTGCTGATAGATGGCGAGCGCCTTTTTGTAATAAGTAAGCGCTGTATCCAGTTGCCCCTGTCTCTGATAGGCAAAGCCGAGCCAATCCAGCAACGAAGTAGACCAACGCGGATCTGTCTCAATTTCCTGTGCAGCAGTAAAACAAGAGATGGCCTGTGGGAAGTTGCTCAAATGGAGATAACTTTGTCCTTTTTCATTGAGAATACGGCTGCGACGTTGAGTGAGCCAGGATTCGCTCGCCTCTCGCTCCAGCTCCTCATAAAGAACAAGGGCCATGGCAGCGTTCTCCTCTTTTTTGAGCAGGCGACCTTCAAAGTATTTCAGCGTATAATTTTGTTCAGGTGAAAGGGACGCAGAAAACTGTGAAATTTCGCGGAGTAAGGAGCGTGCAAAGGCATTCAACCAGAGATTGAACGCGTCATTAAAATGGCTCAAGAAGAATTTATAGCCGTCATTGAGGTCGAGGTACAGTTTGTGATAGAGCATTTCGACGATGTAGGCCTGGCGCAGTTGTTCGCGTTGAACCGTTTTGAGCTCGGATTCATAGTAGTCAATGACGCATTTGCTGATCAATTTGCGCACGCGCTGATCAGGGTCCTGGCTGACCCAGCAGTAGCGGTTAACGAGAGGACGCATTTCATCGTGTAAAACGAAGTCAGTGCCACTATGGGAGCGGCGGATGAAGGAGAGGTTGAGCAACAGTTTTTCCAGGAGCTGAGGAGACAATTCCTGAAGGAAGTTGTCCAAATGCCCTTCGCGTAGAATCCAATCCAGCAAGGCAAAGTGGAAGCGGTGGTAGGCGTGGGCCATAAAGAGGACAATGGAGTCTATCGGTCTTTGCAGATTGTTGATTTGAGAGACCAGGCTCTCCTCAAAACTGGTCGTGGAAATGTTGATTAGCTCTTCGGGAGAGAGGATTTGATTATTGAGCACATCGTTGACCAGGCCGACCAGGATGGGACGGCCTTCAGTGCGCTGATAGAGAGCATTTACCTGTGCCGAAGAGAGAGAGGTATTTGAAAGGAGACGAAAATACTCTTGCATCTCCTGTTCTGAGAACGGAGATATAGCGATACTGCGCACCTCATACTCACGCCCCTTCCAGTTCATCTGTGACCAGTTGAGGGCATTGCGTCCCGCGATAACGACGCCGATATGTGGGAATTGATAGTTGTCTGGGAAGGAATGTGAGAGGCGCAGCACTGCAATGAGCGGGTTGTGCTCGATCAGTTCAAAGGTGTCGAAGAAGATTATGAGATATTTGCGCTCCTCATTGAGCTGTTCTTCTAAAAGACGCAGATCTGCGACCAGTGCATCGGCCAGAGTAGTGCGTACTTCTGCCTGATCCTCTTTGCCTTCGCGCACTGCATTGCGATATTCGATCAGTTGTGCTGAGAACTGAGGAGCTTTCCAGTAAGGGTAAGCCTCTTTCAGCGCATCCACAACGCGGTCCGCAATCACAGCCCCGTCTCGCTCCGGGACATTGAAGAAATCGATATTGACAATAACGATATCCGACTGAAGTTTCTTAGCGATTTCAGCATACTTGCGGAGAAGCCATGTTTTGCCGACGCCACCTTTTTTCTCTTTTGCTTCCTGTGCATCATGCAGATAGAGTATCCAGGGATTTTCTGTTGCTGGTGCCGTAAACCAGGTGTGGAAGAGCTGTATTTCCTTTTCGCGACCAATGAAGTGTGTCGCGGGACCTTCTTGATGCATGAACTAAACCTATCCTTCTAATGAAATTTCCTGAATAAGATTACTGAAAAGCTCAAAATGACCGCCCAACACTTCACGTAGTGTCATATCTTGTAGGATCTCCTGGGCGCGTGCAGAGCGTTCCCCTGCCTCTTCCTGAGCCAGGAGTCCTGCTATTCGTTGTCGAAGTAGCGAACTCATCTCATCAGCTTGAGGATCTTGCACAGTGTAGAAGAAATACTCGCGCACTGCTGCCACGCGAGCGTCGCCATGAGAGCGGAGAATGACCTCTTTTTGTAGGGAGGCCAGATGCTGGTAGAGAAGTGATAGAACGTAAGCCTCCTGCTCGCCGAGGATTTCCTTAAGTTCGTCGTCTTCTATAAACTCTTCGCGAAATTGGTCGAAGAAGAGGGGGCTTTCCTGCCCCATAGCTTCAATAGTCTCTTTAATAGTGGAGCGTAATGCCTGAGTATTTAGAACAAAAGCGCTATGATAAAGGTATTCTCGTAGATAGCGTCTACGATCTGAATCTGGCACTTCTGCTGCTAATTTCTTATTTAGAGCGGCGAGAAAGTGATTGAGTTCGAGGAAGTGATCGGGATATTCTATTTTATGCTGTAGCAAGAAAATACCACGAATTGGAGCGTCGATGGAAAAGCCGGCTTTGATCCTATTCCAATGTAAAATATCTGTATCGTGGTTGATATCATTGGGGAGCTGCATATATGCTATACTGCTTTCTTTTTTCAGCGCGGGTAAGAAGTTTTCGATCAGCTCCTGCATGATAACAAGGTTAAAGCGTCTAGGGACGGAGAGGAGAAGGAGCGCACTCTTATATTCATCAAGTCGAGCGAGTGCCACATTCTTAAGTACGCCTTGATCGACGACACGCTCAAGAATCTGTGCAAGCAGAGTATGCTGCTGTTGCGGGTCACGTGGGTTCAAGCCATTTTCCAGGATAGCATTGGTCATCACTTGCATTGCCAGTGGGTAGCCACGAGTCCACTCAAAGATAGAAGAGCGTATCTCTGGTGGAAGCGCATTACTGACGCTATCAAGGTATTCTTCCGCGCTTTTTCGTGTGAATGGTTTTAAAGGGAGTGTGATAAGTTTGCGTGCAACGGAGCGTTCGGTATCAAATAAAACACTTCGCTTGCTCGTAATAACAACGAAAACTTTGTTTTCATCGATGATACTATTCAGTGTGCGTGCAATACGTTCAAGCAGTTCTTGATTAGTCGCATCAACGCCATCCAGTAATATTACAACGGTACCACGTTCTACCAGCGCATGTGTGATAGCTGTAGATGCAGCGAAGAGATCCTCGCTTTCTGTCTGCAGCCCTGGGGTATGCTCGAAATATTTGCTTGCCTTTTCGATGAGGGCACGTGAAAAATCGTATGCACTTTTTGAGCCTTCGATAGTTATATAACTGACGCCTTGTTCAAAACATTTCTGCTCGATAGACTTCACAATAGCAGTTTTGCCGATTCCCTCAACTCCGTAGAAGTCAATGATCGGTGTATACAAGAGCTTTTCCTGATAATTGAGCAAAGCTGAAAACGCATTATTTATGAGCGTCATTTCAGTTTCTCGATTTACAAAATGGATCATACTATCGCTCCGTTGAAAATATATCTACGGTTAGTATACTTGTACTCCCAAATGTACTTGAATAAAACTATAGTATCACATGAGCGATGCAAAAGGCCTGCAAAGATGATTATGAATGTATGTTTTTCTCTTCAAAGAATGTTTAAACTCCTTTTATTGCTCGCGGTCGAAGCTTTTCATTATAGTGAAGAGATGGGTAAGGTAGTTGCGTATGCTAAGAATATCTGCGTGTAGCTCTTGAATAGCTGTATTTGTAAGAAATTGTTCGAGGCGTGTATGGATAGCTGCAACATGTTGTTCAACTTCATCGAGGCGAATATGTGTAGCGGTGACGCGTCGTTCAATTTCATCAGTGTGCTGTATGATTTGAAGTAGTTTCAGCTGAATGTCTTGAATATCCTTATGTATATTGCTATAACTATCGTTTAACTGTTTTAGTTCACCTGGTTGACTACGGAGGCGGAACAAGACCTCGTGTAGTACTTCATAAGGTTTTGGAGTATCCTGATTGAGTTCTTCATAAAGTCTTTTACAAAAGCGTTCGTAGCTACTTCCGGTATAATACATAGAATTCACATGAAAGTTTATATCATGATAGGAGAGTGCAGTTGCTTCATCTTCATTTACAAAATAGACCGTTTGTATGTGGGGTGGGAGACGTGTAAAGAGAATAGCATCCCATGCGGGATCAAGTCCAACCAGGAGCAGTGTATCTATGCGAAGCCGTTCTAATAGTTTATAGATGCCCTGTCTGTACTCTTCTTGTGATGTGGGTTGATCGATGCTGTAGATAAAGGTTTGTTCATCATTATAGATTCTAACAGTTTTGCAGGCGTCGAGCTTTTCGTGTTCGATAATCTGTTGAATTGTTTGCTGAATGGGTAAGCGGCTGAAGTAAAAGTCAATATAATCGTGCTGCTTTTTCATCTCTATAGCGTCAAAAGCATGGTAAAGTAACTCATCGACGTTAGTTGTGAGAAGAACATTGAAGAGCCGCTGTTTCACAAGGGTAGCAAGGCTGACATCGGCCATGTCGTGGTGAAGCGGTTTGATAGACTGGATAAGCGTGTTTTTGAGATCGCGCCATCCGTTACGCTTTTTTTCACTTTGCAGGAGCGAATAGCACTCGCGAAAGCGTTGGTTGGGTGTCATCTCGTCTACATTTCGCTTACTTAACGGACTCCATTCGTCACAAAATTGTGGGCTACGATATAATGCACCTGCCTGGCTGCCTAAGATAAGCACTGTCTTCTTATTTTTGTTTCTTCTTTCTACGAGATCCTCGGCGATCTCAACAATGGATTTTTTCTTGACCATATCCTACTACGGACATTTCTCTATGCTCAGCGCGGAGTGCTCGTGTGCGTGCATAGTGTTATGCTACTTATTTATGTACTAATAGACGTTAGAATACTCAAAAAATGAAGGAGTTTTATAAAGAATCTTTCTCTCCTATCTGTTCTGAAGTTTTGCATTAAAAATGGTTTTTTGGCGGCAAGGAGCAAAAAGCCCAAAGGGAATTATACACAGATTTTGATATAATTACAAGATGATAGGTGTTTTTCGGGGCGATCACATAGTCGTACTTTGGTCGTTAGCTATACTAAAGATAGACAAGAGGAGAACTCTGAGCATATCCTTTTGCACAACGAAGAGGAAAAGTAGACGCTGAAAGGAGTCTTTATGCGCTATCCTGATGGCGAGGGAAAGAAGCAAACACCGGTTGTGACAGGGGTGGCAAGGACGGCAAGGACGGCGGGAGCAGCGGAGGCGGCTGAGCCAGAGATGCGCGTTCCGCATGTGCAAGAGGTAGAACAGACCCTTCTGCGCATGGAAGAAAGAGGCGATAAGCAGAGAAAAATACCCTCTACTCAAACAATCCCTACGCCGGCAACTTCCCCTTATACACATAAAAGAGGTTCCGAGAACGAGCAGAGTACACCGAAGATTCGCGTACTTATCGTTGATGATCACGTTCTGCTGCGGGAGGGGTTGATCCAATTGTTCTCTCTGGAGGAGGATATTCAGGTTGTCGGCGAGGCCGTTGATGGCTTCGAGGCGCTCAGCAAAATTGGGCAGGTGCATCCTGACGTCATCTTGATGGATATCCATTTGCCGGTTGTGGATGGTATCGCGATGACACGACGTATTACACAACAATTTCCCGAGATATCTGTTATCATCCTGACACTTCATCGTCAACAGCAGCAGATTGTGGAGGCGATGAAAAGCGGCGCGCGAGGGTATTTATTGAAAAATGCCTCGGCTCGTGAGGTTGCTGAGGCTATTCGCACAGTGTATGAAGGAGGTTTTATCGTCTCCCCTACCGTCACCAGTGCTATTGTTCATGAACTACGCCGCCTCCCTGAACAGGGAACAGGTGGGCACAATCTTGCGCAACTTTCAGAGAAAGAGATCGAGATTATCCGCTACCTGGCATCGGGGCTGAGCAACAAAGAGATCGCGGAAAAGCTTGCATATTCAGAGAAAACCGTCAAAAACTATCTCTCTATTATTTTTCAGAAGCTTCAGCTTCGTGATCGTACACAGGTTGCAATCTTTGCCCTGCGCCAGGGCCTCCTCCCGGATGAAACCCTATAAGCATTTGACATAGCCAGTCATTTGGTAGTATCATAAGTTTCGCTACAGGTGTAATACTCTATTACCTCTTGATCCATTTGAAAGGGTTCCATGACACAACGACGAGAGAAAGGCAGAGTCATGGCGGGATATGATGAGCAGAGTCCCCCAAAGAGGCAGACGCAGACTCGCTTAAGCAGTAACAGTGGCACAAATAGTACTGAGCCGCAACCGTTGATGTACACGAGTAAGCGAGAGCGGCCTCCTTCGATACCTCAGACGGATGCTTTTTACGCTGACGAGGGGTTAAGCGATCCACCGCGACAAAGTACCAGTTCTCTGCGTTTACAACCACCGGGTAGTGCTCCTTCACAACGAACCGGGTCCACGCCTGCTTACGGCACCAGTGGTACCACACCAATTCCTCGTCGTCAGACCGCACCAGCAGCTACACGCGAGCTGCCTCCTCGCTCGACACGTGTCATGCCCCCTCCTCCCCAACCTGCGCCCCAAGCACAAGACCTATTCCAGCGCTTACGGCATATGCACTGGCTCTTCTTCGTCGGCCTGGGCATGATTGGAGCCATTCTTCTCTGGACGGTTGGTTCAGCGGTGCTAGCATGGGGTGTGCAACGCTATAACGATGTGCGCTACGGTACGCCACGTACTTACCACGTCGATCAGGCGGTTGGACATGGAGGAGATAGTCTGAAGCAGCCCAGCCACTTCATCGCGATGAACTTACATCATAAAGCGATCGTGATTGAGCTACGCGGAGGCGATCCGGCAAAGTCGATTACGTACGTTGCCCCGGTCCTGATTGTCGGAGACAACGACGAGGCACCGGTTACGTTAGATTTCCGCGATGTGACAGGCGACAAGAAGCTTGACATGATCATCACAATTCACATTCCCGGCCAGGATCAGGTTTCCGTCTTTATCAACGACAACGACAAGTTCCGGCCCGCCACCAATAACGACAACATTCACCTCTAGAGAAAAGAAAAAGGTGCAGCAAGCGCGCTTGCTGCACCTTTTTCTTTTCTC
>DAOUDD010000048.1:0-34480 GCA_034431765.1 Ktedonobacteraceae bacterium
CATGTCTGCCTGTCACGCAGAAGATCGCGGGTTCGAATCCCGTCGGTTCCGCCTTTTAGAAATAGAGCCTGGCTAAATTTAGCCGGGCTCTATTTTTGTCTAACTCAAGATTCCTCCTGCGTATCTTCAACTCGACCTCTTTGATATCCGAATTAAGGGATATCGGCCATATTCATGCTGTTCTCTACCTCTTTTCAGCAACGGCTTGCGAGGAGAAAAGATGACCAAACGAGAGGCTCCTGCTGTGACCTATTGAGCTATCCAATCCGCTCTTGCTTTCTCAAAACATATGACTTCGGTTTTCCCATGCTGCTGCATTGTGAAGAAAAAATGCCCTTGTGGTCTATAGCCAAGTTTCGTATAGAAGGTGAGGAGTCCCAGATGTTTGCCGTAGGTATCCAATCGGATGACGTCATATCCTTGCGTCAGCGCCAGAGACTCAATACACTGCATACACCAGCGTCCGATTCCTTGTCCTTGAAAGGAAGGAAGGACCGCAAGGCGATTGACATACAGAGCCTTTGGCGTGAACACGCTCCAGAGTTGCCAAATAGCAGGGATTTTGCGGTAGTAGAGAGGAATCACTGTTCCAACGGTAAAGGTTGCAACCATTCGATCTTCAAGAAAAACGGCGTAGACTTGCCGTTCTTGTGTAGAACAGCGGAGAGCTTCTAAGGGATAGGGAGGCACCCAGTGGCGAAGCCCAAGACGCTCTTGCATATCAAGTCCGCACAGACGCAGAATAGCATGGATGTTTTCAGCTTCATCTGGACCAACCTGCTTATAATACACTGGCATAGGTCTCTCACTCCTTCCCGGCAAGAAAAAAGCACCATAGCAGTGCTTGGCGCCTCAGCCCAGGTGAGACTTAGCTTGCCCCACCCTTTCCGGCAGGACAAGCTGAATTCCATTTATACCTAATTCACAGCATCAGTCGTTCTTACACTGTCTTCAGAAAATCCAGCAGTGCACGGTTTACCTCTTCGGCGTTTGACCAGGGGAGACCATGTGAGCCGTCTTTGATGGTGACAAGCTGGCTTCCCTTCACGGCTGCGTGGAGTTTCTGCCCGGTTACGGCGTATGGCAGGATACGATCCGCGTCTCCGTGGATGACCAGTGAGGGGACGGTGATACGGGGCAGGTCTTTGCGGAAATCAGTTAACCACGTTGGGACGCATGCTGCGGTGGCAACGGGTGAGGAAGTGACGGCAAGGTTCCAGTTTGCACGAACAGCCTCTTCACTGACAAGCTTGCCCAGCGTGACATCAAGGTTGTAGAACCCCTGAAAGAACTGGGTGAAATAGGCTGGACGGTCCGCCTCTATACTCTGTATAATCCCGTCAAAGACGCTGCGATCCACACCCTCAGGATTATCCTCTGTCTTTAGCAGAAATGGCGGGATCGGCGCGACAAAGACGGCTTGCTTTACACGATCGGCTCCGTAGGTACTAAGGTAGCGCGTTACCTCGCCTGTCCCCATTGAGTGACCTACCAGTGTTGCATCACGCAGATCAAGCTGCGTCATCAGTGTGTTGAGATCGGCTGCAAAAGTATCGTAGTCGTAGCCTACCGTTGGCTGACTCGATTTGCCAAATCCTCTGCGATCATATGTAATGACGCGATAACCGGCCTTGAGTAGCACCGGGAGCTGCTTCTCCCAGGCAGCACCACTCAGTGGAAAGCCATGAATAAGCACGACTGGACGGCCTGAGCCATGATCTTCGTAATGCAGTTCGATGGAACCAGAGTTCTCTTTTCCAACATTCACGTATGGCATAAAAGTCTCCTCTTCCCGGCATCGGCTTGAGAATAGAGTTAGATTCCTATCACTCAAGAGGAACCGAGCGGCATTATTAGAATACAGAATAAGAGTGTTTTTCACCTCTACTCAGAGACACAAATCCGCTCAAAGAAGGTGATACGGGCAGAGGCTAAGTTCTTCGGCAATGTATGCGTGTTTCTCTGAACATACATTTGCGAAAAAAGCTGATGAATCCCCTACGATCAGCATGAACATCGTATCATACTGCCCTCTATTCAACACCCCACTCTGTACACGAAATAGTCATGCGCTCAGTATCCGCTATGTTCCATCCTTCCATCTCGCTTCTACTACGGCAGTGGTGCCCAATAGTCAGCGGCGGCCTCAGCATTCTCGCTCACAGTTGGCGAGGTGCCGATCAGCCCATCATACTGGTCATTATGATCAACTGGACGAGCGGCGCTATTGTTCCCTCGGCTGTTTGTGCTCGGCAGCGGTGGCGCTGGTGCTGTCGCACTCGCCGGTAGACTGCCACGCTCAATAGCTTCATAATATTCGGTCAGCCGCAGCGCAATCAGCTTGCCCGGCTGGTCAATCATGTGATATCTCATCGCATCCTGCCAGAGAGCATTTAACGCGAATGAGTCCTTCAACAATCCTACTGTAAAATGGAGATATTTCTCTGCATCCTGGGACACGCACTATTCTCCTTCGCTACTATATTTCATCTCTTAAATGTACTCTCATACGCTTTCCACACACGGGCATGAGGGGTAATATACTTTATGTAGCGTACCTTCGGTCGCGTAGAGAGCGCTTAGCTAGCTCCTGAAGAGGCTTCTTTACGATACTTTTACTGCACCAACCTGTACTTTGCGCATCAAAAGGTGTCCGGCCAGATTACAATAGCCAAGCGGATTGGCATGAATTGGGTCTTCCGGGCGCGACAGGTGCGGAATACGCTGCTTCAAGAAGTTGTAGAAGTAGTAGACGCCCCCACCTATGTTCAGCACCGGCTTGAAACTGGCGGCGACGGCATCACGATCACTCTGTCGCCACGCGGCAGCAACGAATGAGGCGATCTCGCTCCCAACCTGGTTCACCGCTTCTTTGACCAGGCGCTCCAGCTCTTTTGGCCCAATCGTTTTTCCATAGACGGCGATATCTGGATAGTTCTGCTCGCCCTGTGACGCATATGCATACATGATTGCACGCGCCTCCAACAGAGAGAGTGAGCGGTCATATTTGCTCTCAAACGAGTCCATGAACATCTGTGTCGCGGATTCCACGCCAAGCGGTTTGCCTTTACAGTATTCGGTCACAGGTACCTGCCCGCGCGCTACGTACAGGTCCACGGTACGCCCTCCAATGTCGATCACGGCGCTCTCCGTCGTCTTGCTCGCGGATTTCTCGCCGTACGCGATCAATGCGCCTGCGCCTTCCATGACAACCGTGGCAACCTCGATGGTAACACTGCGTAGCGTTTTGCCGTTATCTACGCTGAAGACATGCGTCCCATCCAGCGCTGTTTTAATGGCGCTACGGAGTGCTAGATTCTTGATGTACGTCTCTGCCGGCAATCCCGTCACAACGTATAACCCGAATTCGGTATCGGGAATTAACGATGCAGCAACAGTCAACAAACCACGCAGGCTGTACCTGCTGGCGTAGCGCTGAATATCACCTCGCCCATTGTATACATCGCTTGACTGCTGCAACGCCAGTTCTCCAACTGCATAGGTTGCTGCATCACCATAGAACTGAATAAGATGTGCATTTGAGTGCTCAACATTTACTCCTAGATTGAGCATCGCTGACGTATCGACCTTCGCGAATGCTGTCGTGATACTGCGCGAGTACGTCTTTCCATGAATAACAGTCACTCCACCCATCTCGGCATTCCCAAAATCATGTCCATATGGATACCATTTCATAGAAGAATTCCTTCCTGGACTAGACTAAACCAGACTCATTAAAATAAATAAATGCATCTCGAAAACCTGAGTGCGTAACGCTGGCACGGAAGCACGAGTTGCGAGACCCTCCTTGCATAAACCTGAGCGACGCTCGCTCTGGGAAAAGCATCCGTTTGTGTCTAGCAGGAGGAGCCACGTTGGTTTTCGCCTGAGATCATAAGAACACATACTATACTACTCTTGTAACGAAGTAGCGGTTTCGTCGTACCTATTATTACAACGAATGGTACTTCTACTTTCGTACCTGCAGATGAAAAATGGCCGTCATGGGTGATTGCCCATGACAGCCATTTTGTCCTCAAAATCCTACCCGACTACACTCCCTAATGTCAGGCCATTGCGCCAGTATCGTTGCAGGAGCAGAAAGCCGACGACCAGAGGCAAGACCGAGACCAGCGAACCTGTGACGAGCACGCTATAGACGTATTGCTGCGCACCGCCACTGGTGTACGAGGTGTTCCAGAGCTGCAAGCCGACAGTGACTGGGTACAGGCTCGGATCACTGATCATGACGTACTGTAAGAAGAAATTCGTCCAAACCGCCACAAACTGGAACAGAAAGACCGTGACCAGCGCCGGCAACATGATACGCATAGCAATCGACCAGAACGTGTACAACTCGCTTGATCCATCCACGCGTGCAGCATCAAGCAATGCGTCGGGCACTGATGACGCCGCATAGATACGTGCCAGGTAGACTCCAAAGGGGCTGACAATGCTCGGCAGAATGATGGCCCAGTATGTATTGGTCAGATGCAAGCCACTCATCAGCAGGTACAATGGCAATACCAGCGCGGGTGCAGGCACGAGAATTGCACCTAGAATGATCGAGAAGACAAGATTGCGACCGCGAAACACAAACTTTGCCAGGGCATAGCCTGCCATCGCAGAGATGAGCGTTCCAATCAGTGCACTCACGCTGGCATAGAAGAACGAGTTCCACAACCAGAGCACGTACGATCCATTGTTGTAGGTGAAGACGTTGTGCAGGTTGTCCCACAGGCTCCAATGCGAGGAGAACCAGAGGCCAAATGTGCTAAACAGATCGCCGGAGTTCTTGGTCGAGGCAACAAACAGCCAGAACAGCGGCAGCAAGAAGTAGACTGAGATGACAAATAAAAAGGCCATTGCCAGCACACTACTGATCTGAAAACGTCGTGGATGCTGCCGGTTCGTTGCCGCCGCCTCCGGTAGCTCATGTGTTTGTACAAGCGTTGCCATTTATTACACTACCTTTCATTCAGATAACCATACGTTTCTGAATGCATATACGTATCATACTCCAGACTGTCGCTGCGTCAGCCGCAAGAAACCAAACGAGAAGACAAAGGTTACAATAGCCAGCATAACAGAGATCGCAGCCGTATAGTTATAGTTATTGCCACTAAACGCGTTATAGTACGCATACAGATTTGGTGTAAACGTACTGGTGATACTGTGTGAGAGCGAGGAGAGAACCTGCGGCTCTGTAAAGAGTTGCAGTGTACCGATAATCGAAAGGACACATGTGAGTACGAGCGCTGGCGCAACCAGCGGAATTTTGATCCTCCACGCTACTCCCAGCCCCGAACATCCATCGATGCGCGCCGCTTCATATAACTGCGTGGGGATCGATTGCAGCGAGGCGAAAATAATCAGCATGTTGTAGCCAGTATAGGTCCAGGTCACGATATTGGCGATCGACCAGAGCACAATCCCACCATTCAACAGGTCAATTCTCCCAAAGCCCAGCGCTTGCAACCCCTTCACCACCGGGCTGAGCTGCGGATCATAGAGAAATCCCCACAATAACGCTCCTACCACCCCAGGTACTCCATACGGTATAAAGAACGCAACGCGAAAAAACGATTTCAAACGGACAACAACCGAGTCCATCAACAGGGCCAGTACGAGCGCCAGCGTCAGCATCACCGGCACCTGCACAATCCCAAACAGCAAAACGCGCCCGATCCCCTCATACAGTCTTTGATCGCTTAACGCCTGCTGATAATTGCTCAGGCCAGCGAACTCTGTTGTTGGTGCTCCCAGTCCCAATCCGCTGCGATGCGTCTGGAAGAGGCTCTGATAGATTGCATAGCCAATTGGAACCAGGAAAAAAAAGACAAATGCTACTCCAAATGGTAGCAAAAACAGGTACGGGGCAAAAGCCTGCCCATGCAGCGAACGCCGCTGCGCCCTTCGACGCACCGGCTGTGGAATATTCGTTATACGCACGGTCGAAGTATCAAATGCCATTCAGTCCTCCCAGGTGAAGCTTCCCTGTTATGCTCTATCACGAAAGCAAAGAAGGTGCAGGAGGATTATCCCCTGCACCTCCAGGATTCTGCCTACACATTCTTCAATATACTGTTACTGAGAGACCTTAAAGCCCTGCTTCTGCATCCCTTGCACTGTACCACTCTGAATGGTGTCCAGCGCGCCACTTAACGTTGTCTTCCCATCAACCGCGTTACTGAAATTGTCGGCCATACTGTTGAAGACATCGTTCATGGTCGGTCCCCACTGGAAATTGAGGTCAACCTGGTTGGATGCTGTCTTGAAGACCTCATTGATATCCTGGCCGCCATAGAATGTCTTCACCGCATCAGTAGCTGGCGCATTTAAGGCCGAAGAGAGGGCGGGATAGATCTGGGCCGCCTTCACCATGTCGTTGACGCTATCCGTGTTGGTGTTGAGCCACATCGCGAACTGCGCCGCCTCTTTTGGATGCTTGCTGCTCTTGAAGACAACCGTTGTCGAGCCGCCCCAGTTGCCTGCTACCTGCTGGCCCGCGTTCCACTGCGGCATTGGTGCAACTTTCCACTTGCCTGAGGTCTGTTGCGCGTTCGAGAGGATCGTGTTCGCTCCCCACACTGCGGAGATCCAGGTCGCCGCTCCACCCGTCTGCAGGTCGTTGTACCAGGCCTGCGAAAAGTCGGGATCGGTCTTCACAAGCTTCTTATCCAGTAAGCCCTGCCAGTAGTCTGCCACCTTCTTTGAAGTAGCATCATTGATGCCCACTTTCCACGAATCTCCATTGATGCGGAACCAGCGAGCGCCTGCCTGCCAGAGCATGCCGATAAACCACCCCTGTGACTTCGGCGGGAAATCGGTGATGTACAGGTTGGGATCAGCAGCGTGCAATTTCTGCGCCGCATCTGCATATTGGTCCCAGGTAGTGGGAACGGGAATGTTGTACTGCTGGAAAAGGTCGGCACGGTAATACATCGCCATCGGACCCGTGTCCTGCGGAATGGCATAGATAGCGTTCCCCTGCGTTACCTGGCTCCACGTCCACGGCACAAACTTACTCTTCACGGAAGCAGCATCATATTGTGACAGGTCAACCAGACCACCCGTTGCCTCAAACGTCGGCAAGAACTGATACTCCACCTGTCCCAGGTCAGGAGCATTGTTCGCCTTCAATGCAGTAAAAAACTTGTCGTATGTTCCGTTGTTCCCCGAAGGTACCGATTGCCAGGTCACGTGAATATCGGAGTGCGTCTTGTTGAAGCGATCAACTGCCGTCTGAATATTCGGTACCCAGGATTGAAAGGTGAGATTGACCGGCCCACTGCTGTTCCCACTACCTCCACTACTCGTCCCACCCGACGAGCCACCACAGGCCACAAGCGTTAATGTGAGCAACAAAGAGAAGAAAATGAGGATACCATGTGTTCCCCGCTCTGCACGGGGTGCGTTAGAAATGGACATAGAAACAGCGCTCCTTCGGGCTGCAACGTGTAGAAGCAAATCTCAGCCTCCGCTCCCACACATGCACAACAGAAGAGTCCGAACGCATCTTTTGCACTATAAGGCTAAAGATGCAGTTACTCAACTACTCTATCATCATCAAAATGCAGTGAATGCTGGTCTTCGCGTCCTTGTGAAAAATATCCATACTTATCACCGCAAAACAGGTGTTCGCTCAATGCTTGCAAACACTCTCACACGTGTTCAGAGCGGAGCCTCTCTACCTTTAACGCAGGTTGGTTGCTCCGCTTTTTAACATGACTAAAGGATAACATGCTGAGTCTCAGCATGTCAATGTAAAGACAACTTGAAACGTTTCCAACGCTGTCCTGACCTGATCTATACGTAAAACCTGTTTTGCAATTTCTTCTTTAATGGCCTTACGCGCTCGTGTTTGGAATATTCACGGGTTGCCCGCTTTCTGCCGACTCGATGATGCTATACAGCAGTGCCAGCGTCTTGAGATTGTCACGACCAGATGTAGCCGGCTCTGCTCCTGTCCGTACCGCCTGCACAAAGGCCTGTAGGCTACCTGCACGATCCTCTTGCTTCAGCTCCGGCAGCAGCACAGAACGAGCATAGGTGCGCAAAGGACGCAACGTAACCTTCTCAGGCAGTTCCCCTCGGCTTGTCCACTCGATATCGCCGCGCTCACACTCCATATGCCACTCGCCGGACCAGTTCGTCTGCGGTGCTGTGCTGATCCAGCTTCCACGGTAGCTTAGTATCGCTCCACCATCAAAGCTAATCGTGGCAAATGCTGTTGGTGGCTCCACAAAATTACTCCAGGGCGGATTCCACGTTTTGCACTCCACGCGCACCGGCTCCTGGCCCAGCACCGCTCGCATCAGATCAAAGTGGTGAATAGACATATCTGCCAGCAGCGGATGCCACAGCTTGTAATGGCGATTCCCTTCGACTGGCGCGGAATTTGCGTAGCGCCGAAAATCAAGAGAAACTGCGCCGACGCGCCCCAACTCCTGTGTCTTCACCAGGTCCGCGACGACTCTAACGGCCGAATAGAAGCGGTAGTTCTGGCTGATCATCAAAATACGCCCGCGTTCCTCGGCCAGATTGACTACCTGCTGTGCCTCAGCCAATGTTGGAGCAAACGGCTTCTCTAGCAGCACATGCTTATCGGCACGTAATGCCGTGAGCGCGCTTGGCACATGTCCAGGCAAGCTAGCAGTAATAAGCACTGCATCTGCTTCATAGCTCTTTAATGCATCGTCAAGCGAGGTGAAACAACGCTCTTTCGGCAGGTGCAGACGCTCCTGCACCTTATTGAGCACCTCTTCCACGATCTCCACCCAGGCGACAGTCTCAACATCCTTGTTGTGTGCTACAACCTGTTCCGCCCAGTTGCTTCCCCAGCCACCCAGACCGACGTGAATTAATCGCAATGGCATGCTCTTCCCTCAAATCTAGTCACTATTACTCTGCCAGCTTTCATTGTGCGCCCTAAAAGCAGGAACGAACAGCGTGTGGGGAGTGGGCAAGTCACTCCAGTCCTGGCTTGAGGGAGGCAAGCTCCCATACATTTCACTTCGCACGAATGCTGGCCGCTCCCTACGCGCTGTCCATTCCACTCTTCCTTGGACAATGGTCTTTCCCTGAAATGTATTGGAAACAAGCCCACTCCCTACGCGTTCATCATTTCTCCTGATCGCGGGACGCAGTGAAGTTTGGCAAAGCACTACGCTCTTCCTTCACCAACAAGTAAGCCAGGGTCAGGAAATATCCTGCATGAGAAACCGGCACGCGGACGATACGTAGCCGACACAGTATATTCTTGTTCTCCTAACTATACAACAAAGCCAAACGTTCTGCATGAGCCTACTCGAAGCTCTCCTCGCTCATCTTTAGCCAGGATCAACGTGTAAACGCGGCGGGGACGCCACCATCGACGGTCAACATACAGCCGGTTGTCTTGGCAGCTTGCGAGGAGGCAAGAAAGGCAACGGCATGTGCAATATCCTCTGGCAGCACATTCACCTGTAGGGTCGTGCGCTTGCGATAGTACTCTTCCAGTTCCTCAGGCTCGATCCCATACGCCTGCGCTCGCTCACTGCGCCAGCCCGAATTCCAGATCGCCGAACCTTGCAAAACTGCATCGGGCAGCACTGAGTTCACGCGGATGCCGTACTCGCCCCCCTCCACGGCGATACAACGTGCTAGATGGGCTTCGGCAGCCTTGGCTGTGCTGTACGCGGCCGCATTCTTCCCAGCGTAGATCGCGTTTTTTGAGGTGATGAAGATCATCGCTCCTCCATTCCCCTGTTCCTTCAGCACACGAAACGCTTCACGCGCTACCAGAAAATAGCCGGTGTTCAGAATGTTCATATTGAAGTTCCAGTGCTTTAGCGTGGTCTGCTCAAATGGACTGGCCGCCGCAATACCCGCGTTATTGACAAGTATATCGATCCCGCCATAGCTCAGAATAGCTGTGGCAAAACTCTCTAGCACAGCCTCCTCGGAGGTGACATCAACATGAACGGCGAGCGCTCTCCCTTCGCCGTAACGCGCGTTCAGTTCTCGCGCTCGCTCCTGCGCTCCCTCGATGTTGATATCCGCCAGCACGACATGCGCTCCCTCGTCAAGCAGTCGCTGCGCCGTGGCACTGCCGATTCCACCCGCACCACCCGTGATGAGCGCGACCTTGCGCGAAAACTCTCTCTCAGGCGGCTGCAAGCTCAATTTGTACAGTTCAAGCGGCCAGTATTCGATGGCATACGACTCTTGTTCGTTCAGCGATGTGAACTCTCCCAGCACGCTCGTTCCCTTCATCACGGCAATCGCGCGCAGATACAGGCTCGCGCTAATCTTCGCGAATGCCCATGTCTTGCCCGTGGTCAGCATGCCCAGACCAGGAATCAGCACGACGCGTGGAGCGGGTGCGCTCATGCTATCCCCCTCGCTGCTGTTGCGCTGGAAATACTGCCGATAGGATTCCTTATAAGAGGCGATTCCCGTTCGCACACGCTCAAGCAGACCGCTCACATCCTCGCTGCTCGGATTCCAGTCGATGTAGAGCGGCACGCGCTTGGTATGCACGAGGTGATCAGGGCAGGCCGCGCCAACCTGCGAGAGCGCTTGCGCATCCGCGCTATTTACAAACGCGAGCACATCCTCGCTATCATCGTATGTGACGATCATCGGTTGCTCCCTGCCCAGCTCGCCCCTCAGCACAGGTAAAACCTGCACAAGCACCGCGCGCCGCTGCTCGGCTGATAGAGCCTGGTACTTCTGTCCACCAAAGAGCGCTCCGTTCGTACGTGCCAGAGCCACTTCAATATAGTCTTGCGCCTCATTGATGACCGAAATTGTACGTGCGTAACATTCCTCGCTGCTCTTCCCCCACGTCACTAGCCCATGCTTCTCCATCAGTACCAGTTCCGCATCTGGATTCTCACGCACTGCTTCCGCAATCTTTTTCGAGAGCGAGAAACCAGGACGAATATAAGGAATCCAGACAAAGCGCTTCCCATAGATCTCCTGGGCCAGCGCCCTTCCACCCTCGGTACAGCACAGGCTAATAATCGCGTCGGGATGCGTGTGATCAACATGCTTGAACGGTAAGAAGGCATGCAGTAGCGTCTCAATCGAGGGACGTGGAAACGTCCTCTCCAGCATACAGTGGTTCAGGTACGCAACCATCTCCTCATCTGACAAGGCATCACGCTCCAGCAGTGGCCGAATATCCTCCAGGTTCAGCCCCGTAAAGTGCCTTGCCTCCATCGTCGCCAGGTCCGAACCACTCCCCTTCACCCACAACGTCTCAACCTGCCGCCCACGAAAGTCGGTTTCACGCGTTTTCACCGATGTATTACCACCACCCCAGTTCGCCACTGCGCGATCCCTTCCCAATAGATGGGAACGATACACCAGCTCCTCAAGCGCGCCTTTTGCCAGCGCCGCTTCATTCTGCTGCCATAGATTTGTTACCACTGCCGTCTCCTTCTCCCTGTTTCATTTGCTTTCGTTTCATCTTGTTTTGTTTCAGAATGTTCCCATCTATCGGTACCATATTTTCTTCATGCTTGTCAAGCGACGCTAGTGCATACACGTCACCATCAACAGATGGAAGAACTACTCCTGCACAAATTGCATCTATAAATTTAGTGCTTTCGCAAGATCGCCTTCTTGCATACAAAACACGAGAGAGGGCCATCTCTATAGCAACCAGAGGGAGTTTTTTCTCTACCATTGCGCACCTTCTATGTACAGTGTATAATCAGAACTATCCCACAATTTTTCTGAAAAGAACCTGGACAGTGTTGTTTGAGGATATACCTTCGAGTACAGCTCAATCTCGTAGAGGAAAAGGGAGCGGCCCCAGGAAGGACAACCGAATGCCTTTAGTTCCATTGTTGGACAACTCTAAATGCTATCACCAGTACATATCTCGACCCAGTACTTTCTGTAGACGTTCTCGGCAGGATACTGGAATCGATACATGTAACTCTATTAGGCTCGCTTCTGGAAACGTTTCATCTAACCTCCTTCCCTCCTGTCATACTCCTCTCGCAACCAGCATGGTTCGATCTCACTCTGACGATCCCACTTCGCGTAGAACTATTTTCGATCTGCTTTGCAGTCATTGATACGACTGTAAGGCTAAAGAGAGGCAAGAATGCGTGTTCGACTCGACAAGGTTTTAAAGCAGTATGATGCGATTGAACAGGTCACGCTCACGGGTTATAAGGGCCGGCCCGCCCTGGACCATGTCAGTCTCGATATCCAGGATGGCGAGACAATGAGCATCGTGGGTCCTTCGGGCTGCGGCAAGAGTACGCTGCTCAAGGTGATCGCCGGCCTTGAGTTCCCCAATGGGGGCAAGATCTTCTACAACGATTTCGATATGACCGATATCAAGCCTCAAGATCGCGGCATCGGTATGGTCTTCCAGGACTACGCCCTTTACCCCTCTATGAAAGGCAAGGGCAACCTGGCCTACTATTTTGAACAGCACCAGATGACGAAAGAGCAGACGGAAGAGCGTGTGCGCCAGATCGCTCAGTTGATGGGTGTTGATTTCGAGCTTCTGCTTGGTCGCATGCCCGATACGCTCTCCGGTGGTGAGAAACAGCGTGTGGCTATCGCTCGCTGTCTCGTGCGCAATCCTGTTGTCTTCTTGATGGACGAACCCATCGTCAATCTCGATGCGAAGCGCCGCGAGTCGACGCGCATCGAGATCAAGAAGATGCTGCGCAAGTTCGGCATCACTACCGTCTATGTGACACACGATCAGCAAGAAGCGGTCTTCATGGGTGATCGCATTACGGTGATGCGCTCAGGCATTATCGAGCAGGTCGGCACTTTCGACGAGGTCTACTATAGCCCCGCCAATCTCTTCGTTGCGACGTTTATAGGTTCACCCCCCATCACTATCTTCCCCGCTACCATTGCGAATGGACAGGTTCTCATGGAGGGGACAGATTGGCGCTGGTCTTTGCCCGAACACCTGAGTACAACCTTCCCATCTGGCCGTGTACGCATCGGCGTCCGTCCCGAAGGCTGGCAGCTTAACGATCCCAGCGGCTTCTCTCTTTCGGTCTCTCACATCGAGCGTATTCCCACCGAACGCGCGGCTTTCATTCACGGCTCTCTTCTTCCTAACAGTCCTGTGAATGCACTCGCGCCTCTGGAACAACCTGAGGTAAAACAGGTCTCTCTGACACCCGATTGGGAACGCGCCTACGTCTTCGCCTCCGATACCGAGGAGGTTCTACATACGCCTGGCGTTCCTGATCTTTTCTAGGACTGTATGCGAAGACAGACGCAGTTCACGCTCTCGTTTTCGCATTCGCAGTACTCTCTTTACACTGTTCCACCGCTGGAACAAAAGCTACAACTCTATCACTGGGAGCACATTTCGTTCGTGCTCCCCTTCTCGTATCCCTTAACGGAAGAGCGAGTATACCCGCTCACAGCAAGGAGTAGCAGCAATGGCAGCAATTATCGCAGATCATCTCGTCAAACGCTATCAAGACAAACTGGCTGTTGACGGTGTAAGCCTTGAGATCGGTGGAGAAGAACTCCTGGTCCTGGTCGGCCCATCCGGTTGCGGCAAAACAACAACCCTACGCATGCTTGTCGGACTTGAGCAGATCAGTCAGGGCACACTACGCTTCGGGGATCGCGTGATGAACGAGATTCGCCCCAAAGATCGCAACGTGGCGATGGTCTTCCAGGACTACGCTATCTTCCCACATATGACGGTCTATGAGAACATTGCCTACGGCATGCGCGCTCGTCACGAACCGCGCGCTCGCATTCACGAGCGTGTTCCCGCCGCCGCCCGCATGTTCCGTATCGACCACCTGCTCAAACGCAAACCCCGCCAGCTCAGCGGTGGCGAACGCCAGCGCGTTGCCCTCGCACGTGCGCTGGTCCGTGACGCCAGTCTCTACCTGTATGACGAACCCCTGGCTAACCTCGATGCGCAGTTGCGCCACCAGGCCCGCGAAGATATCCTGCTCCTCCACCGCGAGAAAGCTCGCCCCAGCGTCTATGTGACACACGACCAGTCTGAGGCAATGGCCCTCGGAGATCGCATCGCGGTGATGCGCAACGGCCAGATCCAGCAGATCGGCACAGGCACCGAACTCTACGATCGCCCCAACAGCCGCTTCGTCGCCTTCTTTATCGGTACCCCCAGCATCAATTTGTTCGAGGGTGTCTTGCAAGAGAGCGCCGGCGATATTGATGTCGTCACCCCAAATTTCAGCGTTCGCATCGCCGACGAGATGAAGGAGAAGGTGCGTAGCCGGATCGGGCGCAGCGTGATCCTGGGTATTCGACCAGAAGATATGCATCCGCCCAAAAATGCCCCCTTCCCGGTCTCCGCTGAGAACACTATGCACGGCATAGTCAACGTCATTGAGCCAACCTCCACTGGTTGTACTGTTTACCTGACGACGTTGGGTGCCGAGGGACAGGACTTCATTGCGACCTTCAAAGTCCGCCTCCCCGCCTCCTACATTGGTAAAGAGGTTCCGCTCGGCATCAATCGCCGCAAAATTCAGCTCTTCGATAAGGAGACCGAACAATCCCTCCTCTACTCCTGAGCACTTTCTTTTGCACTGAACGGGATGCAAGGGGAGGATCCCTTGTATCCCGACCTCCCTCATCTCTCCCGCCGTTTGCGACTGCGGGAAAAAGCCGAATAGAAAGAACTATTATTAAGAAAGACTACTGCATATGAGCGATCTGATTGTACAGGGCCTGGTTAAGCGCTTCGGCAATAATGTCGTTGTAGACAATATCAGTTTCCAGGTCAACGACGGCGAATTCTTCGTCCTGCTTGGACCATCCGGTGGTGGCAAAAGTACTACGCTGCGCATCATTAGCGGCCTGGAGCAGCCGGACCAGGGCCGCATCATTCTCAACGGGCGCGATATCACGGCGCTTACGCCTCGCCAGCGCAACCTGGGCATGGTCTTCCAGGACTACGGCCTCTACCCGACGATGACGGTCTTCGGCAATATCGCCTACGGACTCGAAACGCGCAATGTCGCCAAAAGTGAGATCGATAAGCGTGTGCGCGACTCTGCCGATAAGCTCGGCCTCACACCACACCTGGAGCGCTCCATCAATGTGCTCTCCGGTGGTGAGCAGCAGCGCGTTGCCCTGGCACGCATCCTGGCAAAGGACGCCGATCTATTCCTCTTCGACGAGCCGCTCTCCAACCTCGATCCCAAGCTGCGCTTCCAGGCTCGGCGCGATATTCTGACTGTGCATCGCACCAAGAAATGCCCCACCATCTACGTGACACACGATCAAAGTGAGGCATTTGCTATTGCAGATCGCATCGCGGTCATTGCGAAGGGCCACTTGCAGCAAGTCGGCACCTCCGATGAGCTGATCAACGCGCCCGCGAATGTCTTTATGGCGCGCTTTATCGGTAGCCCTCCGATGAACATTCTTCCGGCACAGATCGCGCGGGAAGGCACTTCCTACATCGCGCAATTCGACGGCATCTCGCTTCCCCTGCCCGCTAAATGGAATGCGGCTTTAGAGGGATATCGACAGCCCCAGATTCTGCTCGGTATTCCGCCTACCGCCGTTATCCCTGCCTGGCTCTTCAGCACGCTGGAGCAGAAGCCGTACATGCTTAATGCTGAAGTGTTGGATGCGGAGCCAATGATCGGTGAGATGATTCTGGCGCTCAAGCTGGGCGAGGACCATACCATTCAATCTCTTAGTGCCGAGCCTGAGCAGGAAGCACCACAGCCCGGCGAACGCCTGCAGATCGGCATCAATTCCGAGGCAATCAGTCTCTTTGATGCAACAACAGAAGTTGCAATAAAGGCAGAATAGCAGTCATGAAGACTCCCCATAGCTCACAACTATTGCTGCATTCGCCAGAGGCCATGCTCACACTGCAGCGTGGCTTCGACAAGCTAGCGACACCACTTGCAAGCACGCTTGGTCCATCCCAACGGCTGGTCATGAATGCTGTAAGCAAGCTGAGTGTCGAGTTTCTTGCCGACACCGGCACTATCGCACAGCGCTTTCTCGAATTGAAAGCGCCTGGCGAAAACGTCGGAGCGATGCTGCTGCGTGCCATGGTGCTACAAATGCACAAAACTCACGGCGACGGAGCCGCTACTGCTACAGTACTGGCCCGTGCAATGCTGCGCGAGGGCACACGCCTTCTCGCGGCGGGTCTCAATCCAGCACTCCTGCGCCACGGCATCGAGCGCGGCGTCAAGCTCGCAAGCGCAGCGCTCCAGAAACAAGCCGTGCCAGTCGAGGGTCAGGAAATGTACACACAGCTCGCGACTGGCATGACTGGTGATCCCACACTTGGCGCTATTCTCGGTGAGATGCTGGACATCATGGGCGAGCATGCGGCATTCGTCGTCAACGATCACGAACTCCCACGTGTCGAACACGAGTATGCCTCTGGTGGTCGCTGGGTCGCTATCCCCGGTGATCGCACGCTTATCCCGCAGGGCAATGGTGGTCTGGAGCTGCATGCGCCTCTCATCCTGCTTGTTAACGAACACTTAAAAACGCTGGAACAGGTGCAACCTGCACTTGAACTGGCGGCCTCGCTGGGCGATAAAGCACCCTTGCTTGTCGTCACACGCGATATCAGCGAGAGCGCACGTGACGCGCTGGTCCTCAATCATGTGCGTGGGGTGCTTAACGTCGGCGTCGCTCTGCTACGCAGTAGTACCTTCGCGGTTGCCGACGACCTGGAGGATATTGCGGTCCTGACTGGTGCACGTGTACTCTCTGAAGAGACCGGGTACCCGCCGCAACGTATGCAATATGCCTACTTTGGACGCGCACGCAAAGCCACTATTACGAACAATATGTTGATGATTGTGGATGGCCATGGCGATCAAAATGCTGTACGCGCGCGCATTGCAGAGGTGCGCAAGCGCCTGCATGCGGATACGGATAGAGGAACCGAATGGGATCGCCTCCGTGTGCGTATCGGTCGCTTATCGGGAGGCGTCGGCGTCATCAAAGTTGGCGGCTACAGCGAACACGAGCGTGAGATTCGTAAAGAACTCGTCAACAAAGCGCTTCGCTCAATCGAGAGCGCGCATGCTGACGGTGTCGTCGGCGGCGGTGGCGTTGCATACCTCGAATGCATTCCCTTGTTAGAGGCTGAACAACAGAACTGCCTTGACCGCGATGAAGCCGCCGGTATCAGTATGGTTGCAAAGGCGTTAGAGGCACCATTTCTGCAGATCATCTCAAACCATGGTGGCATCTATCCGCCTCTCGCGCTCGCCGAAGTGCAGCGCCTTGGCAAAGGCTACGGCTTTGATGCCTTACAGGGCGACTACACCTGCATGCTTGAACGGGGCGTCATCGACAGTGTGAAAGTTGCTCGTGGTGCTCTTGAAGCGGCGGCGAGCCTGGCAGCAATGGCAGTGACAACAGATACTATCATCACGCTCTAAGTGCAGTATCCTTAAACCGGATCGAACAATAGGCGCTCGCGAACTACTCGCGAACTACTCACCAGTCCACCTCTCCAGCAGAGGCAATGTACCCGCGTATTCTAAAAAGATCAAAGTCATTTTGCATGAGAAATAGAGATCACAATGAGAACAACGAAAGATACTGTGTGGCAGCGCTTTCCCCCTCTTGCCCTCCCTTCTCCTGTGCTGGCACTCGCCCTGGGAGCAGGGGGTATCTGGGTTGGCGGTGCGGGCGGTGTTGCCTGGCGCGATGCGGGCGGTGAATGGGAGCCACGTATCTCTGGCCTCCCCCTGCTCACAGTCACTGCCCTTGAGTACGTCTCAGGCCAACTGGTCGCTGGCGGCACTGGCGGCATTGCCCGCTCACAGGATGGTGGCAAGACCTGGCAAAAGGCCAATCTCCAGGAGGGCGTCGCCTCTATTACCGCCTTCGCCACCTCCCCCAACTTTGCTCAGGATCATACGATGCTCGCCGCAACACTCGAAAGCGGCATTCTTCGTACCGAAGACGATGGCCTCAATTGGCACACCGTCACCTTCGGCCTGCAAAGTTTTGAGGTCATCGCGCTCCTCTGGGCTGCCGGTGAGACGGTGATTGCTGCGACAGTAGACGGCCTCTACCGCTCTTCTAACGGCGGACGCGCCTGGCGCTTCGTACGTGAAAGCGAAGGCCTCTCACTCGCTGCCCTGGCACTGCAGCCCGATGGCACACTCCTGGCTGCATCCGAGTCCGGCGAGATGCTACGCTCAACCGACAATGGGACACGCTGGCAACCCTTTGGCAAACTGCCAGCCGAGACACAGAGCACCGCCCTCTGGGTCACACCCTCTGGGACGCTCTTGCTCGGTACGACCTCCCACGGCTTGCTCCGTTCCTCCAGCAACGGCACTACCTGGGAAGAGGTCCTGCAAGAGACGCAGCCGGAGACGAGCAAGGTAGAGCCATTAGCCAGGAAGACAGTCCTCTCCTTTGCAGCCAATGGGAAAATTCTCTACGCAGGCACGAGCAGTGATATCTCTGTTAGTGTTGATGACGGCATCACCTGGCGCATGCTTCCCTACCCACCCATCCATGATCTGCGCCGCCTCGTCCTACTCAACGACAACCTCTTCGTTGCTGGCATGCATGCAGGACTGCTGCGCTCCACAGCTCAGGACTGGCAACCGCTTGCTGATCTCCCCTATCCGGTCACGGGTATCACAGTGACGCCCGATGGTGCCTTGCTCCTCTCTAGCCTCTCCAGTCTCCACCGTTCGGAGGATAACGGAGAGAGCTGGCATACAGTCATTCCTGGTGAACCCGGCAACCTGGCTCACTTCGCCTTCCGTCCCGACGGCACTGGTTGCGCTGGCAGTGCAGATGGTACGTATCTCTTCCGCACCCAGGATCACGGCAAAACCTGGCAGCAGCTCCAATCGCCCTTCGGCATTCTGCCGCTGGCCGCCCTGCTTCTTACAGCAGACGCTTTCATCGCCGTCAATTACGATCCACGCCAGTACAATGCGCACATCTGGCGTTCCCTTGACAGCGGCACCACCTGGACTCGCGAAGTGGAGGCCCAGACCACCTGGCCCCTCGTCACCACCTACGCCTCACCCGCGCTCATCACTCTGGCCGACACCATCCTGCTCGAAGAGCCGTCCGGGAAATGGAAACAGATCGTCCCGCAAAGCGGTGCCGCGCTGCGCCGCATCGTCGGTAGCGACGGCACCCTCTTTGCGCTCAGCACCGCCGGCCTGCATCGCTCCGCTGATTCCGGCACCACCTGGACGCGCGACGATACTGACCTGCCTACCGACGAAATACTCGATATTGGCCTACACAACTCCACCCTCTACCTCCTCCTCACCGATGGTAGAGTCTGGTCTCGCGATGTGTGAGCCACAAACCTGTAATACAGCAAACGTGCTCCCTACACCCTGTGTAGGGAGCGCGTTTGCACAACAGCAGGAGAGCTGAATAGCCCAGGCGTCAAAATGAGTCAGGTGTCTGGACTGCGTGACTATGATAGTGGTAAGCGCGTGAAGGGACGTAAACACTACATTCTCTTAAGAAGAGTAAGTACTCTTGCAAAAGAGTATGGCCTTTCTCTCTGCTTGCTGGACTCGCTTATTCTCCGCTGGGGATCTTACTGCTTGCCGCGATGTGACGGAAGAGTTGTCAATGCCCTCTTGTTTTAGACACTCATTCCTCCTTGACACAGCTATCTTCCCACCGCTATACTCGCTGAAGAGACAATTGTACTTGCTCATCATCTCGCAGATCTTTATAATTATGCCAGTGGTTCACTCACTCTATCAACTCTATCCCATTTCCTATCCAAACTTTGAAATAAGAAGAGAAGCTCGACGGAGTCTGGAAAACGATGCACCCTATCTTGCTGATCGAAGACGATCCAAAAATCGTCCAACTCTTACAATCTCATCTTGAAAAGTACGGCTACACGGTCTCGTCCTGTCATGACTTCTCGCGCGTGCTTGACGATTTTGAGCGTGTGCAACCCTCTCTGGTCTTGTTGGATATCAATCTGCCACGCTTTGACGGTTTCTACTGGTGTCGGCAGATACGCAAGGTCTCGAACTGCCCGATTCTTTTTATTTCCGCTCGCGAAAATGCGATGGACCAGGTTATGGCGTTGGAGAATGGTGCGGATGATTATATTACCAAGCCTTTCTCCTTTGAGGTGGTCGTCGCTAAAGTCGGCAGTCAGTTACGCCGAGCCTACGGGGAATACGCTACTCAGACAGGTGAACGTACTATTGGCCATGCGGGGCTCCTCCTCTATCCTGAACGTTTGCAGGCAACCTTCGGTACCCGCACTACGACGCTGAGCAAGAAAGAGGCGCTCTTGTTGGAATGCTTGCTGGCAAAGCCCGATCGCATTGTGAGCCGTGAACACTTGCTCGAAGCCTTGTGGGATGATGTGGATTTTGTTGAGGAGAATACCTTAAACGTCAATATTGCACGCGTGCGCAAGAAGTTGCAGGAGTTGGGTCTCCCCGATACGCTTGAGACGCTGCGCAATGCTGGCTATCGACTGAATGTGACGTGGAGCCGGCAGCTATGAAACTCTTTTTGCGTGATCACAGTGCTTTTGTTCTGGTCAATTTCTTACAAGTCGGGCTGATCGTGCTCATCAGTTGGCTCGATGGCTTTCACGAGGGCAAGTTGCTTCTCTACGCCTTGCTCCTCTGCACGTTCGTGCTCACATGCTATCTCACGTACCGTTACTATACACTCCTCCCGTTCTATCGACGACTCAGCACTCCCCTTGAATCGTTTGACGAGTCAACACAGGGCTACGGGACAACACCGCTTGGCGAGTCTCTGAATGACTTGCTCACGGCTCAATACCACTCCTATCAAGAGCGTCTGCTGCGCTATCAGCAGCAACAGCAGAGGCAGACTACCTTTATCACGCAATGGGTCCACTACATGAAAACCCCGCTCTCGGTAATCTCCCTCCTGATACAGAATGAGGACGATACAGATACACGCCTCGATAGCATTCGTGAAGAGACAGACCGTTTACAAAAGGGGCTTGCGATGGTTCTTTATGCCGCTCGCCTCGATACCTTCACCCGTGACTTCCATGTCAGGCCGGTTCAGCTCTCCTCGATAGTCGTCAAGGTTCTCAGAGAGAACAAGCGCCTCTTCATTCGCAATAGCGTCTACCCGGAGGTGTCGGTCAATCAAGACCTGCTCGTCCTCTCCGATGAAAAATGGCTCGCCTTTATCCTGGATCAGTTGATTACCAATGCAGTGAAATATTCTGCCGGGACGCACAGCAAGGTTCACATCAGTACATCGGTTCAGGAGGACCACGTCGAGTTGACGGTGCGCGATCATGGCATCGGCATTCCTCCGCAGGACTTGCCCCGCATCTTTGAACCTTCCTTTACGGGTGAAAACGGACGCATCTCCCATCAGTCTACAGGAATGGGACTCTATCTTGTGCACGAGGCCTGTCAGGAACTGGCGCATCCTCTTCGCGTCGAGTCTACCGTTGGCAAAGGCACTACCGTCCATCTCACCTTTGTTCAGCGTACAGCCTCTCTTTCTAGAGATACGAGGAAGCTTCCAGCGTTGAAAGCTTACAGGATTGTAAGAGAGCTGTAAGCAAAATCAATAGCTCCTCACCCCCCCTTCTGGTACTCTTGCAGCAGAATACACATATCGTAAAGGAGATACGAAATGACGATGCTTCAAACGACGCATGTGAATAAAATCTATGCAGGAAAGGTCTCGTATCAAGCCCTTTCAGACATCACCTTTTCAATTGAACCGGGGGAGTTTGTGGGTGTGATGGGACCCTCTGGAAGTGGCAAGACGACACTGCTCAATATCGTCTCCACCATTGACAGGCCCACCTCCGGGAGCGTCGTGATCAACGGCAAAAACCTGGCGGCCCTATCGAAAAGCCAGCTCGCCCTCTTCAGGCGTCGCGAACTCGGCTTCATCTTTCAGGACTTCAACCTGCTGGACACGCTGACTATCGGTGAAAATATTATCCTCCCCTTAACACTGGACAAACTAAGTGTCATAGAGATGCAGGAACGGCTCCAGCGCATCACGGAGCAACTGGGCATCGAGGAGCTCGTGAACAAGCGCACCTATGAAGTCTCAGGAGGACAGGCGCAGCGCACCGCTATCGCTCGTGCTCTCATACATTCCCCTTCGCTCCTCTTAGCCGATGAGCCAACAGGAAACCTGGACTCGAAAGCAGCCCGCGACGTCATGGAAATGTTGGAGAGCATCAACATGCAAAATGGTACGACGACCATGATGGTCACTCATGATGCGCTGTCCGCAAGTTATTGTCAACGCATTCTCTTCATCAAGGATGGCCGGCTCTACAACGAGATTCGTCGTGGCAGCAATCGGCAGATGTTCTATCAACATATCGTTGATGTACTTGCATTGTTAGGAGGAAATACGCATGACGTTCTTCCAATTCGCTTGTAACAACGTGAGCCGCAATGGCCGTGCCTACGCCGCATACTTTCTGAGTAGTACCTTTGCTATTCTGCTCTTCTTTCTCTATGCCACGTTGAGCAACCACCCTGACTTGCTCCACAAAGGCTATGTCAGTTCGATCATCATCGGGGGTATGCAGACGGCACAGGGCATCATCTGTGTCTTCTCCTTCTTCTCAATCCTGTACTCAATGGGGTCCTTCCTGCGCGGGCGCAACAAGGAGTTCGGCATTCTCACTATCCTGGGCATCTCGAACAGGCAATTAATCTGGATGGTGTTCCTGGAAAACATGCTGCTGGGACTGGCATCTATCCTTGTCGGACTGACCGTTGGTCTGCTCCTATCAAAATTGTTTCTGATGCTTGGCTCTCTTATCCTTGATATCCCGCCCTTGCCCTTCTATATCCCTGTTCAGGCACTACAACTCACATTTGTTGCGTTTCTCACACTCTTCGCGCTGGTCTCACTGGCAGCGATCTTCTTCTTGCGCAACGCAACGGTGTTGACGTTGCTCACGGGGAGTCGTAGACCTAAAAAAGAGCCGCACGCCTCTACTCTACTCGCCCTCCTGGCATTTGTCCTTCTCGTCGTGGCATATATCCTGGCAGTAAGCTACCGCTTGTCTCCTGGCGAAACAGTTCCTACCCAGGCGTTCCTGGTGATCCTGCTGGTTGCCGTCGGCACGTACCTGCTTTACGGACAATTGAGTGTCTTTCTCCTGCAAGGACTGCAGAAGCGACGAAGCTACGCCTGGCGCGGAACACACCTGCTCTGGATCTCTGAGCTGGCGTATAATATGAAAGATAACGCCCGCCTGCTCTTCGCGATTGCCATGCTCTTGAGCGTTGCCTTTACCGCCACCGGCACTCTGGCAGTGGAGAAGTCTCAAATGGATGCAACAAACTCTCCCTTTGCCTTTTCGCTGGTGCAGGATCACAGTTATTCTCCCGCTCTTTCAGAAGCACAAAAGCTGCTCAATCAGTCACTTGATACGGCTCATTTCACATATGTGGCGCTACGCTTCCCCTTCATCACGCTAAAAGACAGTGACAACTACAGGAACGGCAAGGTGATAAGTGCAAGCAATTATAACCGCCTGGCCGCCGCCGTCCAGTTTCCAACCCTCGCCGTCCAACCAGGAGAGGCTATCGCATTTCCCTATCAACAAAAGAACAACACTCTGGCACATACGCTGCCCACCAGCCTGTCTCTTGGATCGGAGCAGAAACAGCTACGGGTGGTGCACTCCACAGCTCTAGGAGCACTGGACTACGAACTGATGTTTTCGAACGGACTGTTTGTCGTCACTGATCAAGACTACCAGAGCCAGACTATCCAGGAGCAGCAAGGTCTCGGCGTTGTCTACACGATGTCGGACACACAGTGGAAAATGACAACACAGCTCGGAACAGATCTGCGGAGCAAGATGGAGACGATTGGAGATCAGGTAGATACTGCCGATAAAACGCTCTTCTGGTATAATTCTCGTGCAGTGACATACTTAAGTACATATCAGATTCCAAATGTTTTGTTGTTTATCGGCCTCTTTACTGCCATCATCTTCTTGATTGCATCTGGCAGTTTTCTCTACTTCCAGCTCTATACCTCCCTTAGCGAGAATAAAGAACGTTATAGAGCGCTCTCGAAAATTGGCCTCTTAGAGAAAGAGATGAGGAGAAGTGTTACAATGCAAGTAGTCACTCTGTTTTTCGCCCCCTTTCTGATCGCAGTACTTAATACCGCGTTTGCTATGGCCGCGCTCAAGAACAATATGCATGCTGGCACAGAAGTGCTCTGGCCGACAGTAAGCACTATCGCTTTGTTCCTGGCCCTCCAGGTCGTCTACTACATACTTGTTCGCGCTCAGTACCTCTCTCAGGTGAAGCAGGTCCTCATCTAAAGTGTGCAGCGCCTCTTCTAGCTCGTAAACGAACCATTTTTGACGACTCATCCCGAATTTTGATAGCGTTGGCGAACATGAGAGAGTCCCAACGCAGTTCTCCGAATTGTTGTATGAGTCATCCCGATTTTGATATTGTTGGCGAATTCCAAATCTGTGGTCAATTTAAGCACCAGAATCATTTTGCTCTGAGCTTGAAAAATTGATTCGCCAACAATATCGATTTTGATAGCGTTGGCGGCATCTTCAGAGCACCTGCTCCGTCCGATTTCCGGCATTTTTGCCCCTCGCCCTCCTCTTTCGCTATAAGAACATGACAAAAGTACTGTTTTTGACTTCTATCATCTTTTTTGTTATGATGTATAGACAAGCGCTGACAAGGGATGTCATGCGCATCTAAAGGGAATTAGGACTTCTAACGAAGGATACAAAAGGTACTTTATGCAGAAACACATTCGGCAGTTCCTCTGGAAGAGTTGTTTATTTGTGGTTTTGCCAGGACTTCTCTTTCTGCTCTGGGGTATGCAATACTTACCTCTTCATCCAGCGAAGACGCAAAGTCGCGCGGCAGGCGCTGCTCAACCTCATTTGGTCGAATGGTCATGGGGAGCACACAACAACCCTAGCTATATTGCCAGCCATATCGATTTCATCGAGAGCCGCCCCTTTGACGGAATCATTCTTTATGATTTCATCGGCACAAATCTGCTGAACTTGAATGATCCCTCTGTAACGCCCCATGAGGGGCCAGACGGAGCAGTAACGTATCAAAGCAGCTCTAATAGCTTGAGTCCGCTCACCCCAACTACCTTCAAAAAGTTTACACAGAACTTTTCGCTTGTCTATATGGGGCTCCACAACAATCCGCCTGAACTCTTTGATGACACCGGATGGAACGCTATCTATGCCAGTGCGCAGAACTACGCCCAGGCCCTTAAAGATCGAGGATTGCGTGGCGTAGTGCTTGATGATGAGATTTATACATATAATTACTGGCAATATCCTGACCAGGTGGCACATAAAGACAAGACGCTTCAGGAGTATGCAGATAAATCCCGTCAACGTGGGCGAGAACTCATGCAGGCTTTTGTCGCAGGCTATAACAACATTGCCGTTATTGTGACACATGGTCCATACGAGGGCTGTTCTTCCGCCCGTACTCCGGTAGGCGCCTACGCTGACAACTCTTTTCTCATTGGGGATTTTGCAGCAGGTGTGGTGGAGGGTACAGGAAGCTCTTCTCTGGCCGTAGATGGTGGAGAAGTATATGACTACCGCACAGCACAGGATTTCGCGAACTCCTATCAGTGGCGAAAATATAGCATTACAGATCCGGCAAATGCCTGTCCATTTATGGATAGCACCCTCGCTTCAAACTGGTCGAGCCAGATCAGCATTTCCTTCGGTGTCTACGATAAGGAGCGAAGTTCAAGCACTTCCGATGATTGGCATCCTATTACGAATACGGACGAGGTACGTACAACCTTGAGCAATGCGCTCCAGCAGGCCCATGACTATGTCTGGCATTATTCGGAGGCGCGTGACTGGTGGTGCGCTCCTGGAGATTGTAGCGACGCTATTCCCGGTGTGACGCAGGACTGGATTGATGCAGTGACGCAGGCGCGCTCATCTTGAGCTAACGCCGGGTCTGCATCTACTCCTATAAGTAACGATAGGAGCCTCATCGGTGCATCCATTACTGTAGTATGGCTCCTAACACCCCTACCTCGTGTTGCACTTCCGCATACAAATAAGTATAATAAAAGTATTAACACTTTTCTGGAGGATTATACTATGACCTCAATCACTGATGATTTTATGCGCCAGATGATGACCACAACTAGAAATTATTGCATCGTGATCTTAAAGACTATTCCAGATAAACACGTAGACGGAGCCGAAAAAATTATCTGGGAACATGGCCGCAGAAACTTTGCTCTCCGCGCCGATGGGTTACTCTCCATCATCTGTCCAGTTAGAGACGGGAGCGATGTAGCAGGCATCGGCATCTTTAATGCCAGCGTCGCAGAAGCGAAAAAGATCATGGATGAGGACCCTGGGGTCCTGGCAGGAATTTTCACCTACGAACTCCACCTCTGTCGCAGTTTTCCCGGTGACAGCCTGCCAGCATAGAGAGAGGTTGCCATTCATAACACGAGGGATTTGAATTACATCCATCTGGTATAGATAACTTGACAATATAACCAGAATTTACTATTATTAGCCTCAGGATCTTATCGACACATCAGTTGTGTCCCCAGCGACAGTGTATGTCATTCTCATGCCATACATCAAACCTGTCCTTACTGGACACTCCTTCGTGTCTTGTTGCAAGGAGAGCTAACATGATGCGTTCCTATCGTCTTTTAACTTTTACCCTCATTACACTTTTACTCGTCCTCGGTAGTTTTGGTACTGTTTTCTTTCTCCGCCAGACCTCAAAAGCGCATGCGGCTGGAAGTCTACCCCAACATGTACTGACTGGCTACTGGCAGGACTTCACAAACGGCTCCACAGCGCTCCGACTGCGCGATGTCAACCCTAATTACGACCTCATCGCTGTAGCATTTGCCAATGCAGACCCGGCCAATCCCGGTGGTGTGGTATTCAGCGTTGATTCAGGACTCTCGTCCGCGCTGGGTGGTTACTCAGACTCTGATTTCATCAGTGACATCGGTCAACTTCACACGCAAGGTAAGAAGGTGATTATTTCAGTGGGGGGACAGAACGGCTCGATCAGCGTTAACGATGCAACGAGTGCCAATAATTTCGCGAATAGCGTTTCTGGGCTGATGTCGCGTTATGGCTTTGACGGCGTTGATATCGATCTTGAGAATGGCGTTGACCCGACCAATATGGGCAATGCTCTTCGGCAGTTGTCGTCCCAAACAGGATCGAACCTGATCATCACAATGGCACCACAAACAATCGACATGCAATCAACCGGCAACAGCTACTTCCAGTTGGCGCTGAACATCAAGGATATCCTCACGATAGTCAACATGCAGTATTACAACTCTGGCTCTATGCTGGGCTGTGATGGGAATGTCTATTCTGAGGGAACAGAGGACTTCCTCACGGCGCTGGCATGCATTCAGCTCCAGAATGGTCTGCGACCGGATCAGGTTGGTCTTGGCCTGCCTGCGTCGGGTTCAGCGGCAGGCGGGGGATATGTATCACCGTCGATTATCAACGCTGCACTTGATTGTCTGGCCACTGGCAGAAATTGTGGATCGTTCACGCCACCGACCACCTACCCGACTATTCGCGGCGCGATGACCTGGTCGATCAACTGGGATGCCTCCAATGGCTACGATTTCGCGAACACGGTCAAACCTCACCTGAATGCTCTTCCGTAGTCTGCAATAAGCTGCTACAACTATAGAGCAAATTTCGCGAGCATATTCATATCACACGGCGCTTCGGTTGAAGCGCCGTCCACTACGCATCAGGTGAAGGGAATGTTGTCGCGTAGGGGAGGGTCTCGTGCTCTTTTGTACCCTCCTGTGTGTCGCGGTGCACCGTCGTGGACCATCCTGCGCCCCCACCATGGGCGACCGCAAGGGTCTTGCTCTACCCGCCCTACGCGGGATGGTGCGTTCCTCAAGCCTTAACTTGATGCGTAGTGGACGCCTCGCGCTCCCGTTGCTCCCTTTCCCCCATTTCCCAACAGCGTCATTGCATCACGTCCGCCACGATTTATTGCCACATCCTCAATACTTTCTGCTACCCTATCACCACGTCCGCTTCTCGAATAAAACCTCTGTTCGCTCTCAGCATCGCTTCGCCAATGCAATCGTTTTATAGCTTCATGTTGACTCTCCCTGACACACCTTGCAACAAAGGCAAAAGTCATACCTCTTATACAACGTGTAAAGAGTTGCGTTCATGACCGTGTATACTATAACTGATACTCTGGCAAACAGCTAAAAATCACTCTATTCACTAATATATGACTTGATTAAAAGATTTTACACTTTCTTTCAATCACAAAAACCGGTCGGGGCTGGAATGTATCGCATTTGCGTACACTCGCTTCTCTATCTCTCTAAATTATAGAGGATGATCTATAGATTCGCGGTAGGGCTTCTCGTAAGGGTGGCTTTGCCAATTGAGAATCGCTTCTAGCGTCGCTACAGGATCGCGCACTCTCGTGTGGGCGTAGAGAGAAAGAACAGGAACGGTTACAGATGGTCAACATGCTCAGTCGGGAAGGGAAACAGATCCGCAATTATCACCTTCTGAACTTGATTGGAGAAGGACATGCGGCACGTGTCTATACTGGCGAATACATGTATGGAGTGCAAGACGCTTCTCGCCCAACCTACGCTATTAAAATTTTCTCTCAGCGCCTCTTTAACGAGCAACGGCTGCACTTCCTGCTGGAAGTGGATAAACTGACTCGTCTCAGTCACCCTCACCTTATGCACTTGCTCGATTCAGGCGTCGAAGACGGAATCCCTTTCCTTATAATGGACTACGCACCTCATGGCTCGTTGCGCGATCAGCATCCGCTCGGCAGTACGCTCCCACTTGGCACGATTGCCTCCTATGTCAAACAGCTCGCGTCAGCCCTGCACTATATACATACACACCAACTTATTCACAACAATATCAAGCCAGAAAATATGCTGGTTGCGGCGGATAAAAGTATTTTGCTCAGTGATCTTGCGCTTGATAGCATCGCAGCTGCGTCTCCCAGAATGCGCGACCACGTAACCGGAACGGTTGACGCCTGTGCCTATATAGCCCCTGAGTTCTTTACGAACAACCTCTCGCCCGCAAGTGATCAGTATTCCCTTGCCCTGATTACCTATGAATGGATCTGTGGCAGCCATCCCTTCACGCTCCCCAATTGTATCATCCCGACGGCATCACTCAATCTCGATCCTGCCCCATTACGTGTAAAAGCGCCAAGAGTCTCTCCCGCAGTTGAAAATGTGGTTATGAAGGCGCTCTCAAAAGATCCAGGTGACCGCTTCGCTAGCGTCGAAGAGTTCGCTCATACGCTGGAAGTTGCGGCGCTCTCGGCCCGCGCGATTCGCTTTAAATCGAAAGCTATCTCGCGCATCTTCACACCTCCCCCTTCTCATGAGCAACAGAAAGAAGCTACTCTCCCCACCTCTCCTCTTATAGATATAGAGCAGCTACAGACACAACAGACACAAAAGCTTAACAAGCCTGCTGCACTCATAGCGGATCTTTCCCGTCAAGCGACCCAACGGCTTGCAGATGAATCTCCTATCACTACTACCATTGCCGCTTCTAGTGCAGCTCCTGGTGCTCTCACTGGCACTATTATAGGCTCCCTTCCGGTCTCTACCGTCAGAGGGACAATGCCCTCTATGCCACATTTTCCTACTTATCAGCCTGTTGGGAGACCGAGTCTGCCTTCTTCTCCCACGCGGCAATCGTCATCGAGCAGGAGTTTCACACCGCTGCTCGCCATTATCGCTCTGCTCCTCGTACTCTTCGGAGCAAGCGCAAGTGCTCCACTCATGATGTCCACAACTCCCTCAACTACCGTCGCCGACGCTCAAGGAAATGGAGGAACACAGCGCAATCAGCCTAATCAGCCCAATCCCACGACAACCGTGGCCCCGACCGCGACTCCCACCGCTACACCCATTGTGATACAGCCGCCGGCGATGACAGCCCCAAAGCAGGCTCCTACCCCCACGCCGAACACAACTCCACCCCCTCAGCCTTCCCAGACACCGACGAAAACGCCAGCACCCGTGATCTCTAACGCCTTTCTCGCCGCTGCCTTTAGCACAGCGCAACACAATATCAACCTCACGCAGGAAGGCACGCTCGACTGGGCGCACTGGGGCACAATCGCTGGCAGTACTTTCCAGCGCAAAGCAGGAGGCTCGCAGCAGATCAGCGATCTGACCGTTGTCGGCAATTCAAAACTCACCGACTACACTACCTCGCCCTATCGCTTCACCTGGTCGGATGGCACCCCTGTCGCTAGCACCTCTCAGAACACGATGGAAGTCTATGTCACAGGTAAAGGCAATGGCTTCAAGGCTACGGTCAAGGCTGGCACAACCCTGAAACGTCTGCGCATCTACCTCGGCATCTCGCAGGGGCGCGGTCAACTTGACGTGACAGTGAACGGACCCAGGCCACTGACCTACAGTGATAACTCTCTCAGCGACGGCGAAAACGGTGTCTCCTCCACCAACGAGACAACCGGTATGTACACGTTGCTCTTCCAGGGCGACACCCCTGACAGTACCCTCACCCTCACCTACACCCTGGTTGATAGCTTCGGCAAAAGCCGTGTCAGCGTCCTCGCTGTGACATTGGAGAATGGCTAAACACTTAGGAGAGTACGGAGACATCTTCACTAGGGACTTGTTAGGATATAGCAAAAGGCGGACACGCTCTTCACACGCGTGTCCGCCTCATTCTTTAGAGGAATTTAGAGTGTTATCATGCCCACTTTGAGGCCAGCAGAGGATGCTCACTCCGCTCAACCTCTTCCGGCTCGGTGGCAATCATGAGGATATAGCCAGTGGCGAGAATTGAGGAGATATCTACTCCAAAGCTGCGCATCTTGAGCCGTGTGCGCGAGAGTGCACAGCGCACCGGGCGCATCTCCTGATCCCACGCGCCCTCTTCCAGCGCCTCCTCCAGGCGTTGCCGCGCTCGCGCGACAGCTTCATCGCTCGCCTTCCCATCATTATAGAAGCTGGCATACAATACTTCATAGGGGCAATAATAGGGGAAGAGCTCCAGCATCGGCAGTAGAACACTCATCTCCGTATGCGTGAACTGCTCCTGCCGTATCAGCCGTGGAATGCGCGAATCGTCGCAGGCCAGGTAAGAAAGTGTGCCAAACGAGAGATTCAGAGCCAGCGTATGTCCCGCCGGCAACGAGTCCTGGAGCGAGAAATGCAATATTTTTTCATTCTCTCTGCTAGGATAATTAGTCGCTTTCGCCTTTTTTAAGTACATTTTTTGCATGGTTCTGAACTCCTTCTTGACCCTTCCTGATTGCTGCGGCTCCTCGATCTTATACGAAAACCTGTGCCTATGCCTGACTATGAATGCCTATGTATAGCTGCGTGTGGCGACGGCTTTCGCTAAGCGGCTACACTTCCGCGTGGGCCACGAACGCCTATTAACTGCTTCTCGAAAACCTGAGTGCGTAACGCTGGCGCGGTAACGCTGGCGCGGAAGCACTAGCTGCGTTCAAGCAGCGTTGGTTTTCGCATAAGAGCTTAGGCGTCCCTGGCAAACATTTCTCCTGCCTGTTCTGACATCTGCGCTCGACATCTTCTACCGAGAATCGTTTGAAAGAGGCGGGAAGCATCACAGCTATTCGCTTCCGACAAAATCCGTGTTGAAGATGCTGCCAATACATGCAACACCATCTTCTTCCGCCTTTCGTACCTGCGCTGCATCTCCGTTACACCCGCCGCCTGCAAGTGCACGACACTGCTCTGCACATGCTCTACTGGTTTCCCATTTCCAGCAAAGCTCACCTTGATGACCAGCTTCTGTACGGCACGTTGCGACTGCTCTCCCTCTTTCACGTGCTCCCCTTCCTCCTGCACAGCCGTCTGTAAGCTTCCGGTTTTCGCACGCGCCAGGCTATAACGCACGCGTATCTTCTTTCCCAGCAGCTTGCTTAACGAACCCACATCTCCCGCAGTCGTTGCTCTCGACACATACATTGCGTACATGGCCATGTTCATCAACCTTCCTCGCTAGCAACGCAGTCAAACTTATTCTAGAGAAAACTGCTCAATCCCTCAGGCAAGGTAATGTGCGGAGCTCCATGCACAGTCGTCATGAAGTACCCAAAACCAAGCCCCCCTGGTATCCCTAAGAATTGTCTGGGCGACCAGGACAAGCGGCAACTTGTCCAGCTCACCCTCCACCAATCCACCAGGCTGTCTTCCATACACTGCAACCTGCCCCCCAGCGGGTTGCTGCACAGCCACAGAAAGGCGCTCACTCGTCGGTGGCACACCCTGTACAAGAGTAAACTGTGCCCTGTACGTTTTCGCGGCAGTATAGTCCCCATGCTCGACATCCGCGTATACTGCCTCGCCTGGTACCTCTCGATGTCTCCTATCTCTTCGTACTTCAGCACCCGCGATCTTTACGAATTCTTAATAGCGCTTCGGATATACATTCCTTTCCTATGCTAATTATGGCCGAAAATCGGGTATACTTTTAAGGGATATCATTATCAATATCCTTATCAAATTTATCACTTTCTCCCGTACACAAAAAAAATGATAAAACGAACACATCAAACGCATCAAACATATCAACAGACTTCAACCTATCCTACCCAATTCATTGGGCCAAAAATAGAGACCCGATTGTATCGCGTCAGTCTGCGATTTATCGCATGATTTATTCCAACGGATGCAATAAATCGCGCCCATCACGATCCATTGCGCCCACTGCGATTTATCGCTACAATCTAGCTTGCACTAACAGAGCGCAAAATGTAGCGGCGTTTCTAAAAAGGCAGGTGACACCCATGCAGATGCACACACCCAACACGCCCGGAAATTCTGGTACACCGGAGACAACACCAGAGGTACGGCTGCGCCTGATCGAAGCCCGCACTGCTCGCGGCCTCTCGCAACAGGATCTCGCGGAACGCATCGGCACGACTCACGTCAACGTGAGCCGCTGGGAGCGCGCGATCACACGCCCCAGCCCCTACTTCCGGCGCAAACTATGCACCCTCTTCGGCAAAACAGAGGAGGAGCTAGACCTTCTTCCCTCCCCAATCGAGAAGGCACATGGGCAGCAACGGGGGCAGCAACCTACTACATCCACCACATCACCCGCTCCCGGCACGTCCTCACCACAAACAGTGCAACCCGAAGTGCTCTACGACCCGGCCATCCCCCTCCTACCAGCCATCCCACTGGTTGGACGGGAGCGCGAGCTGGCTGAGATACGGCAGTACCTTCTCTCCGTTGGCAACGTGGCGTTGACCGCCCTCAACGGACTGCCCGGTGTTGGCAAGACCGCGCTCTCCATCACGCTCGCCCACGACGCACAACTGCGCGCCCACTTCAGTGACGGCGTCCTCTGGGCTGGCCTCGGACCCAACCCCAACATGCTCGGCCTGCTCAGTCGTTGGGGAACTCTGCTCGGCATCTCTGCCACACAGATGGCGACCCTGAGCAGTCACGAAGCCTGGGCTAAAGCCATTCGCACCGCCATCGGCTCACGCAAAATGCTCCTCGTCATCGATGACGCCTGGACGCTTGAAGAAGCGCTCACGTTCCGCGTCGGTGGCCCCAACTGCGCGCACCTCGTCACGACCCGCTTCCCCAACATTGCCTCCCACATGTCCCTCGGAGGAGCCACGATGATCCAGGAACTCGGCGAGGAAGAGAGCATCCAGCTTCTCAGCCTGCTCGCCCCCCAGGTCGTCACCCGCGAAGCGCAGAAAGCGCACGACCTCGTCCACGCAGTCGGCGGACTCCCCCTAGCCCTCACCCTGCTCGGCAACTACCTGCGCAAGCAAGCCTACAGCGGACCGGCACGCCGCATCACTACCGCGCTCGAACGGCTCAGCGACGCCGAAGTGCGCCTGCACATCAGCGAGCCACACGTCCCGGTCGAAAGCCATCCCAGCCTGCCCATCGAGACCTCGCTCTCCCTGCAATCCGTCATCGCCGTCACCGATCAGTTGCTTGACGAAAGCGCACGCGCCGCCCTCTACGCCCTCTCCATCTTCCCGCCCAAGCCCAGCAACTTCTCCGAAGAGGCCGCGCTCGCCGTCGCCGCCTGCACCACCGACGAACTCGACGCCCTCAGCGACGCCGGCATGCTCGAAAGCAACGGCTCCGACCGCTACACCCTGCACCAGATCATCGCCGACTACGCCAGCCTGCACCTCGCCGAACCCGCCGCCCGTGCCGCCCAGGAGCGCCTGCTCGCCTACATCACCGACTACGTCGAAACGCACAAAAAAGACTACGAACTCCTCGAACTCGAAAGCGGCACCATCCTTGCCGCCCTCGACATCGCCTACACCCTCGGCAAAGGACCCGAACTCGTCCGAGCCGTCTGCGCCTTCGCCCCCTTCCTCATCCTGCGCGGCTTCTACCCCCAGGCCGAGCACCATCTCCAGCGTGCCCACGCCGCCGCCCTCACCCTCCCCAACCACAGCGCCACCGCCGAAGTCCTGCTGTA
>DAOUDD010000049.1:0-7155 GCA_034431765.1 Ktedonobacteraceae bacterium
ACTACCGCAATCTCACCCTGCGAAGCCTTTGAGCAAGGGCACGATCACGCGGGCGAACGCTCGAACGAGACGTGTATCGAACTGTTTGACCTGTATAGAGGGGAAGGAAGAGAATGAGAACTCATAATTCTCAGGTCGCATGTCCCTTGGGCATAAGCGCAGCCTCTTTGACGGCTTCGGCAACTTCCTGGAGGGCGCTACCGGCTGAGGCCTCGACGGCGGCGACTATTGCGCCCTCGACGAGCGGAGCGGAACTGACGACGACGCGTTGTTGCTGCTCGGGTGAGAGTGCTTCGAGTGCCATCTCGGTAATCATGGCGGCGCTGCCCAGGTCGAGCAGGACGATGGTGCCATCGGGTCCATCGACCTGCTGAAGCGCGGCTAGTACTTTGTTGAAGGAGGTGCCCAGTCCGCCGTCATCGGTGCCGCCGGCGACAGCAATACGTGTGTTGCTCTGCGCCATCTGGCCCGCAAGTTCGGCCAGACCCTCGACGAGTTGAGAGCTATGAGAGATCAGCACAATGCCTACGGTCATAGGAAACCTCCTCTGTTACGAAGCTTTACATGTATCGGCAAGGGCTTGTAGAAGCAGCCAGCTAGAGGTTGCGCCTGGGTCCTGGTGACCTGCACTGCGTTCACCAAGATAGCTGGCCCGTCCCTTGGTTGCTGTCAAGGGAATCGTCTGTTGCATGCCCTTTTCGGCTGCGTCGGCGATTCGTTGCGTCATCTGTGCCAGGTCGAGTCTCTCGTTTTGTGCTACACGTGCAGCGTCGAGGGCTGGCAGGAGGGCATCGAGCATCGTCTTCTCGCCCAATTGTGCTTTGCCGCGTGTCTGGATGCCTTCAATCGCAGCAGCAAGCATACTGACGAGGTCAGCAGCCTGTAACTCTGCCTTACCAATAGTGGCATTCGCGGCGCGCAAGAAGGCGGTGCCGTATAGCGGCCCGCTGGCACCTCCTACTGTGGAGACCAGTGTCGTGCCAACCGTTTTCAGCATTGTGCTGATATCGGCGTCGCTCATGCTCTCTAGCTTTGCGCTCACGGCATTGAAGCCGCGCTCCATGTTGCTGCCGTGATCGGCATCACCGATTGCCGAGTCAAGCTCGGTCAGGTAAGCGCTCTTCTCCTGCAGCACTTGAGCGCTCCTTTGCAGCCAGCCCAGTATATCTTCCCTGGTAAGAGGCATGCCAATCTCCTTTTCACTCTCCAGTTTACATTCCCCAGCGTAGACCTGGTGTCAAGACAGGAGCATCCCAGTAGCGAATCATCTCGTCGTCGAGGCGCAATAGCGTGATTGAGCAGCCAGCCATTTCAAGCGAGGTGATGTAGTTGCCGACGAGGGAACGCGTGATCGCGATATTTTTGCCGTGTAAGATCTTCGAGAGTTCGTTCGCCATGATGTAGAGTTCGATCAGCGGTGTCCCACCCATGCCGTTAACAAATGCGAGAACACGCTCACCAGATTTCAGTTCCAGATCCTCAAGGATCGGTGTGACGAGCATCTCTGCAATATCAGCGGCCGGAGCGAGCTTGACGCGGCGACGACCTGGCTCACCATGAATGCCGATACCGATCTCTATCTCGTCGTCTCCCAGCTCGAAAGTTGGTTTGCCTGCAGCAGGCACTGTGCAGGAGGTCAGCGCCATGCCCATGCTGCGTCCCTGTGCGTTGACACGCTGTGCCAGTTCTGCGACCTTTGCCAGAGGTGCTTTCTCCTCAGCCATACCCCCGATGATCTTTTCGAGCAGGACAGTGACGCCAACGCCACGTCTTCCCGCAGTGTACAGGCTATCCTGTACCGCTACGTCGTCGTTAGTGATCACGCTGGCAATCTCGATTCCTTCCGCGCCCGCGAGTTCAGCGGCCATCTCAAAATTGAGTACGTCGCCGGTGTAGTTCTTGATGATGTGTAGCACGCCTGCGCCTCCATTGACTGCGCGCGTTGCTGCGAGCATCTGATCGGGAACAGGGGAGGTGAAAACCTGTCCGGCGCAGGCGGCATCCAGCATCCCGTGCCCGACGAAGCCGCCATGCATCGGCTCATGTCCGCTACCTCCGCCCGAGATCACTCCAACTTTTCCTTGCACGGGTGCGTCCGCACGAATTACCAGCGAATTCTCCAGGTCTACTTTGACCAGGTCTGCATGCAGCGCTTGCATTCCGCGTAACGCCTCCTGGACGACATCTTCGGGTCGATTGATCAGCTTTTTCATGCGTCTCCCCTTTCGTGCGCTAGAAGTCAATTATGAAAGAGCATTATTTTCACTATTTCATGGATTGGATGATATCCTGACGCTGTTCGTGCTGTGTCCTTTCCGCGTGCAACTGGTTCTCGACGAGAGTGCGGTAGGCCTGTACCTGGCGTTGCTGCTCCTGTGCGTTCCAGCCGAGTTCCTGAGCCATCAGCGCGGCAACCTCTTCGACAATGCCCAGGCCGCGCTGACGATCCTCAAGGATGATAGAGGTGCGGCGAGCAAGAACGTCGTAGGGGGTAAGCGCCATCTCTTCGCGACAGGCGTAAAGCACTTCGGCGCGAATGTAGGGCAGCTCGTCGATCAAGCGCTGTGCCATGCTCTCATCAGTGGAGAGGATGCGGAGAATCGTGTAGCTTTCCGCACCATAGCTATAACCCAGGTGTCCAATCGTCTCAGCCGACAGGCCGTAGTGCGCTCCTTCACGTTGCAGATCGCGCTGAACGACAGGCCAGGCCGCACTTCCTTGAAGAGGAAGGATACGGGTTGGGTGGATTGCGCGCGTTCCGTCACGTTTGCCCAGCAGGTCTACCGTCTCCTCAGCCATGCGTCGATACGTTGTTAGCTTGCCACCTGTAACCGTGACAAGCCCTGTTGGGCCGGATATAACGGTATGGCTGCGTGAAAGCTTTGCGGTAGGTGCATTGGCGTTGCGTGTTTTGACAAGGGGTCGATAACCGGCGTAAGTGCTAACGATGTTCTCTTCACCAAGCGAGACGGAGAAGTAGCGGTTGACGTATTTCAGCAGGTAATGAATATCTTCCTGGGTTGCTGTGGGATGATCCAGATCACCGGTTCCGGTGTCGGTGGTGCCAAAGATGATACGTGATTCCCAGGGCACGACAAAGAGCAAGCGCTTGTCCTCGGTCTCCGGCAGCACAATTGCATCATCGCCAATCGGGAGGTCCTCTCGTGCCAGGATCAGATGTGTCCCCTTACTCGGCTCGATATGTACCTGTGGCGTATCCTCTGTCAGTCGCTCGACCTGTTCAGCATAAATTCCTGTTGCGTTAACGACGTGACGGGCTCGTAGAGCGATCTCCCGACCTGTGAGCGTATCGCGAACATGCGCGCCGCGCACCTGTCCTTGCTCCTGAATAAACGAGGTAACCTGTGCATAGTTGGCGATGGCCGCTCCGTAGCGAGCAGCCGTACGCAGAAGAGCGACTGTCAGGCGCGCATCGTTTGTCTGAGCATCGTAATAGATAAAGCCTTCTTTCAATCCCTCTGGGACCAGCGATGGAGCCAGGCGTAGTACCTCGTCGCGGCTCAGGTGGCGATGTCGGCGAATGTTGTGTCGTCCGGCCAGAATATCGTAGAGCCACAGTCCGATGTCAAGCAAGCGACTGAGGCCGATGCCGCCAGGTGTAGTAAAGGGCATGCCGACGGGGTGACGATCGCCTTCGTAGATAGGCAGGACAAAACCAATTGGACGCACGAGGAATGGAGCGTTTTGCAGCAGCAGCCGACGCTCTACCAGTGCCTCGTGTACAAGCGAAAAGTCAAAATTTGGCAGGTAGCGAATGCCGCCATGCACGAGTTTCGTTGACTTACTGCTGGTTCCACTGGCGAAGTCAGCTTTCTCAACGAGCGCTACTCTATACCCACGTGAAACGGCATCCAATGCCACTCCCGCGCCCGTCACACCGCCACCAATCACAAGAACGTCGAACGAGTCTTGAGCAAATGAAGTGAGATTTTGTGTCCGAGCTGTTGCTGATAATTGCATGATGTGTTCCAACTTTTTTCAAGCTACCGATCCGCCTGACTGAGCGAAGCTAGCCACAACGTGGCGTTGTCAAACAGAATAAGAGAGTGCTACCAAGCCGCTTGACTGAGCAAAGCGTAGAAGCGGAGCTGCGTTGTCAAGCGGAATATAGAGAATTCCATCAATCCGATAGTATGCCGACCACTCATTCGCAGGGTGCTATTTTCATTGTTGTAGCACCCTGTATATCATTGTATGTCTGGAAGTCTGCTACTCGCAACTATTCGAGCGCGGTCTCCACACGGTTACGTGCGGGATTTGGCTCGCGGACAGCCTCTCCCTGAGAAATCGCATCTCCTGATTTCACCAGCCCCTTTGCCTCAACAACTCTACCGATCGTAAAGTCGTAGATAAAGGCACCAACGACACCTCCTAACAGACAGGCGACAATGGGGATCCACCAGTAGTTGTTGGCAAAGCTCGCGAAGCCACTGACGAAGCCGATAAAGAGACGAGGTCCAAAATCACGTGCGGGATTGATCGCATAGCCAGTGTTGAGACCGAAGGAGGCCCCGATGGCAACGATGAGAAAGCCGATGATGAGCGGATTCAGGTTGCCCTGGACTGGCTGATTGCGCCCATCGGTGATAGCAAAGATCAGTCCAACCAGTAGAGCTGTTCCAATAAACTCATCACAGAAAGCACCAAAGACGCCAACAAACGCTTTGGGGCCGGTATAAAAGACGCCACCTACGGCATCCGCGACATTCGGGACAATGCCGCCTTTTGTATTCAATGCCAGCGTGTGCTGGATCGCTCCTTGATAGACCAGGTAGAGTATCAATGCGGCGATAAAAGCGCCGAGCACCTGAGCCAGAATGTAAGGAAGGACCTTACTCCATGCCAGTTTGCCGCGGGCCGCAAGTGCTACTGTAACTGCAGGGTTGAGATGTGCGCCGCTAATTGCTCCTGCGACATAGATACCGAGCATAACTGCGAGGCCCCAGCCCAGAATAATGACAATCCACTGATTAGCGAAAGGGGTAGCACTGTTGCCAGGCCCGATGTTAGTAAAGAGAACAAATGTAGCGACCACTCCATCACCAAAGAGGATGAGGATCATCGTGCCAAAAAACTCAGCAACACATTCTCCAAGCGTTCCTGCTAAGGCAGGCACTCTACTCACAGTGTTTCTTATCATGATAGTGCGCTCCCTTTGTTGAGCTATACTGACAACCTGATATACTGTTGGGATGTAGTAAGGTAAACTTTGGTTACGCTGATTGCACAGATAAAATGCTCGTCTGTGCAGGAAGTAGTGTCTGGTCTCAAGGTATCAGGAAATGATTCTGTTAAGAGAAGCGGGTGCTGATGGCAAACGTCTGTGAACTGCGATGAGCCGAACGCTATGAATGCTGGTTCCCTACAAGAGCGCTAGCAGGCTATCGGCACCACTTCGCCAACAGACTCGTTCTCCGTCGTCTATTGCTCCGACAGTACCTACCCGTGCTAGCGCCACCCACTGCGCACCCGCTTCGCCACCACAAACCTTCTCCGCATCCGTTGATCGCGTTGCGCTCTGCTAGCCCTGCGCCCAATCACGAGAGCGCTCGACGGCTCGCTTCCAGCCGGCGTAGAGCTGTTCGCGTTGATCACCGCTCATGCTCGGCTCAAACGTTCGATCAACCGCCCAATGTTCAGAAAGTTCGCTTTGACTGTGCCAGAAATCGACGGCGAGGCCCGCAAGGTATGCTGCGCCCAGTGAAGTTGTTTCGGCGACCTTCGGACGCTGCACTGCAACGCCGAGAATGTCAGCCTGGAACTGCATCAACAGGTTGTTGACAACTGCTCCTCCATCTACACGCAGGGCTTTGAGTTCTACCTTGCTATCGGCGATCATTGCTTCCAGTACGTCGCGCGTCTGGTAACACATCGACTCTAGCGTTGCGCGCGCAATGTGCCCGATAGTCGAGCCGCGTGTGAGGCCAATAATGGTGCCGCGTGCGTTCGGGTCCCAGTAGGGAGCGCCAAGGCCCACAAAGGCAGGGACCATATAGACACCACCATTATCCTTTTCGGAGGCTGCCAGCTCTTCGACTTCTGTGCTGCTCTTGATCGCCTTGAGGCCATCGCGCAGCCACTGAACTGCCGCACCAGTGACAAAGATACTGCCTTCAAGTGCGTACGTTACCTGCGCTTTTGCTGCATCTCCCAGACCCCAGGCGATAGTGGTGAGGAGTCCGTTCTGCGAGGGGACGGCCTGCTTGCCCGTATTCATGAGCATAAAGCAGCCGGTGCCGTAGGTATTCTTCGCCATACCAACTTCGTAGCACGCCTGTCCGAATGTGGCTGCCTGTTGATCTCCCGCAATGCCTGCAAGCTTAATAGGGCCACCGAAGAACTCGGGGTCACATTCACCGTAGACTGCGCTCGATGGCATGACTGTTGGCAGCATTGAGTGGGGAATGCCCAGTTCTTTGAGAATGACATCGTCCCATTTGGCGTCATAAATGTTGAAGAGAAGGGTGCGCGAGGCATTTGTATAGTCGGTAATATGCAGTCTGCCCTTCGTGAGACGCCAGATCAGGAAGGTATCGACATTGCCGAAGAGCAGTTCACCCCGTTCAGCCTTCTCGCGTGCTCCCGCAACGTTATCGAGAATCCATTTGACTTTCGTGCCGGAGAAATAGGCATCCGTAACGAGTCCGGTACGCTTGCGAATCTCGGTGTCAAAACTTTTGGCCTTTAGTGCATCACAGATAGGTACAGTGAGACGGCTCTGCCAGACGATCGCGTTGAAGACAGGCTTACCAGTACTTTTCTCCCACACGATGGCGGTCTCACGCTGATTAGTTATGCCAATAGCTGCGATATCGCTGGCTGAAGCACCAACTTTCTGAATCGCCTCTTGCGCAACCTTGAGCTGGCTAGACCAGATAGCTTCGGGGTCGTGTTCAACGAGTCCTGGTGAGGGATAGATCTGAGGAAACTCCTGCTGTGCGAGACTCACAACCTTGCCTGTGGAATCAAAGAGGATGGAGCGGGAACTCGTGGTTCCTTGATCGAGTGCGAGTACGTATTTTGCCATTGTTACCCTTCTTCATTGTAGAACTTGCGGATAGCGCTACAGAACGATGTGCTGAATGTGCCGGTCAGCGTTGAGCGGCGGCTGCAAGTATTGTATAAAAGTGCAGC
>DAOUDD010000050.1:0-18483 GCA_034431765.1 Ktedonobacteraceae bacterium
GTATGAGCATTCGGTTTGATGGACAGGTGGCAATTGTTACGGGGAGTGGACGGGGGTTGGGAGCGGCGTATGCTCGATTGCTGGCGCAGCGGGGTGCGCGGGTGGTTGTGCACGATGCCGGTGTTGCGCTGGACGGGTCGGGCTTTGATCCGAGCGTGGCAGACGCGATGGTGGAGGAGATTACGAGGAGTGGTGGGAGTGCAGTGGCGTGCTATGAGAATATTGAGTCGAGAGAAGGTTGTTCACATGTGATTGAGACGGCGCTAGAGCATTTCGGGCGGGTTGATATTTTGATCCATAATGCAGGCTGGATTACTTTTACGCCGTTGGAAGAGATGACGGAGGAGCTTTTGGAGCGCGTGATTACGATTGGGATAAAGGCTCCATTCTGGTTATCTCAGGCGGCGTTTCCGATTATGAGGCAACAGAAGTATGGAAGGATCGTTTTTACTACGTCGGGGCGTGCGATGAACAAGGAGGATGCACTCCAAGAATTGACGGGCTATGCACTTGGGAAGATGGGGCAGCTTGGGTTGATGAATGCGCTGGCGAGCGCGGGTGAAGCAGATGGGATCGTGGTCAATGCGATCTCGCCAGTAGCGGCGACGCGCATGTTTCGCAGTGCGGTAGCCCAGCAGGAGCTACGAGCAGAGCAAGTGGCACCGGGCGTTGCATTTCTAGCGTCATCGCAGTGTAAGGTTTCTGGAGTTATTCTCCAGGCAAGCAACGGACAATTCTCGACAGTCAGGTGGAAGCGTGGTGCAGCGATCGACTTTGGCGAAGTGGTGGCGACACCAGAGGGGATAGCGGACGAGTGGGAGCGTATTCTAAACGCGTAGAGTATCGTTGCTTTAGAAGAGCGGTAACGCTAAACATCCTATTGGGCATGTGCAGGGAGCGGGATCTGATATACTGCTTTTGATCATTCTATTATTTGCCGAGGTTGGAATGAAAGTATACAGTGGAGATCGCGTTCGAGAGATTATTTTGAGTATTCTCTGTGTGTGTCTCTCTGTATGTCTACTTATTACAGTATCGGCATGTGAGAATGCAGTGACTCCAACATCACCTGAGACGAGGGCGAGTGCGACGGCGACAGAGCGGGCGGCGGGGAGTACGTATGCACCCTCAGCACATAGGGGGACGCCTGAAGCGACTGCGAGTGGAACGCCACAACAGGAGGCAGCGAACGTTGTTGCTGGTTCAGCTCCGGGTCCTGTGACAGCGGGGAGTGGAGCGTTGCCGGCGAGTTTTCCACGCTATTTTAGCTTTGGGATCATGAGTGAGGATAGTACGCTTGCCGAGTTGGATGGGATGCGTGCAAACAATGGGACGCAGTTTGCGTTTCGCTATCAATATCTGGTGGGCGGGACAAATACAGGGCATGGCTGGGAGAGCTGGGGTGGGACAGATGGGTATTTTGCGACGCAGTATATGCAGGAGAATGCGCAGCACAGCTATATTCCGACCTTTGTCTACTATGAGATGTGTCAGACGGATGGGCCTCATCCCAGTTCGTATTGTGGAGGACATGATGCGGAGCAGGATCTTGGCAACATTCAGAGCTTGCAGACAATGAAGAGCTACTATGCGAACTGGGTCCTGCTGATGCAGCGAATTGCAGACTTTGGGAAGCCGGTGCTGGTGATTGTGGAGCCGGATCTGTGGGGGTTTTTGCAGCATAATTCGGATGACGCAGCGCAAGTGCCGGCGAGCGTAGGATCGTCAGGGTATGAGCAGCTTGCAGGTTATCCGAATACAGTGCAGGGGTTTGCGTGGGCGCTGCTGCATTTGAGGGATATGTACGCGAAGAATGCAGTGCTTGCGCTACATGCATCGTTGTGGTCGGCGGGAGCGGGTGTAGGGACGGACACGCGGATGAATCTGGATGTGGGATTGTTGAATCAGAAGGAGACCCGTTTTCTGGAGAGCGCGGGGTTAACTGGAAATCCGGTGGGTGTGTCGAGCTGGGATCTGCTCTCGAACGACGTAGCGGACTTTGATTCGGGCCAGCCAGGTGGACGAGGATGGTGGGATCGCTACAATAAGACCTTCCCCAATTTCCAGCGGTATCTAGATTTCATTGGAGCGTTGAGCAAGGCGACGCAGCGACGGGTAGTGATGTGGCAGGTGCCGCTTGGCAATCAATATTTCAGGACGATGAATAATACAGCGGGACATTACCAGGATAATCGAGCGGAGTATATTTTGAGTAATGTGGCGAGTTTTGCGCAGGCGGGGATTGTGGCGGTACTCTTTGGCGCGGGCAATAGTGGTACTAAGAATGGAGATAAGGCAAATGATAAAGTGACGAATCCTGAGCCGATCAGTAGCTATGAGTGTGATAAGTGCAATACGCATATGAGTGTGTATCCTGACGACGATGGTGGTTTTTTGCGGATCTTCATCGGGCAGTATATGCAACATCCGGTGGCGATTTCGTGATCAAGAATGTGCTCTTTTCCCCGATCCCTGCTCCTTTGGTCAGCAAAACATAGCGTTATTTACATATTGTTTATACGAAGTGGCCCCGTGTTTATGCAGCGTTTACACCTCTTCAAATATACTTGTAACGAGAACTCATACTCCGTGCTTTTCTTAGCGCATATAGAAGGATACGTATATCTGGACGAATTTCGACGTATTATAGAGGGTAATTAGAGAAAGGAGTTCTGTGAGTACTACTTATGAAAGATGCATCGACTATAGCATATGATGCGTTGGATCAGGGAACGGCAGCCATTGAGCTGCGCAATGTAACCAAGCGTTTTATGACGCCCACAGGTCAGCCTTACACAGCCATACGTGACCTCAGCATGAGCGTTGCCCCTGGCGAGTTTTGTGCGGTGGTTGGCCCAACAGGTTCTGGTAAATCTACCACACTCAGCCTTATTGCGGGGCTGGATCGTCTGAGTACGGGAGAGGTGCGGGTGATGGGCAAGCCTGTCCAGAGCATTGATCCACGCATCGGATACGTTTTCCAGACCGATGCCATATTTCCGTGGAAGAATGTTCTGCATAATGTGGTTACCGGACCGCTCTTCCGTGGTCAGGCAAAAGCGCGGGCGTATGAGCGCGCTCGTGACTGGATTGCGCGCGTTGGGCTGTCAGGCTTTGAGGACCGTTATCCTCACCAGCTCTCCGGGGGCATGCGCAAACGTGTAGCGTTGGCCCAGACATTTATTAACGAGCCACAGATCTTGTTGATGGACGAGCCATTTAGCGCTCTTGACGTGCAGACGCGTACGCTGATGGAAGACGAATTGCTCAACCTGTGGTCTTCGACCTCGGCCTCTGTTGTCTTTGTGACGCATGATCTAGAGGAGGCTATCTCGCTTGCCGACCGGGTCTTTGTCCTGACAGCAGGGCCTGCAACTGTTAAGGGTATTTATGTCATTGATCTGCCACGCCCACGCAATGTAGCGGAGATCCGTTTCGAGCCACGCTTTGTCCAACTGTATCAAGAGATCTGGCGAGACCTGCGCGACGAGGTGATAGTTAGCTATGAGCGTAACAAACGAAGAAGTTAAGACAGCAGAAGCTGCTACCCAGAATGCTGATGTGCAAGAAGCTATGGCCCGTTTACGTCAACGGCGCTTGCTCATCAACGTTCTACGCATCATATTTTTGATCGTGATTGTGGGTGGTTGGGAGCTGGGTGCACGTACCAGAGTGATCGATCCCTTCTTCTGGGGCCAGCCTACAGGTATTGTAAAGCAGATTATCACCTGGACGACGCAAGGAACGGCACAGGGTCCGCTATGGGAGCAGATTGCCACGACGTTGGAAGAGACCATTCTAGGCTTCTTGATAGGTGTTGTATTGGGCGTTGTTTTCGGTATAGTGCTTGGTCGTAACCATTTCCTTGCTGACGTGTTAAGTCCCTATATTAAAGCGGCAAATTCGATTCCACGTGTTGTACTAGGCTCGATTTTTGTTATCGGGCTGGGACTTGGCATCCAATCCAAGGTTGCGCTTGCCTGTGTCCTCGTCTTTTTTATCGTCTTTTTCAATGCTTTTCAGGGTGTACGCGAGGTGGACCGCAATCTGCTAGCGAATGCGCGCATTCTCGGTGCGAGTCCGCGCAAACTCTCAACCGAAGTCATCATTCCCTCGGCGTTGACCTGGATCATTGCCAGTCTGCACACAAGTTTCAGCTTTGCGCTGGTTGGTGCAGTTGTAGGCGAGTTTCTTGGTTCGACGCAAGGTCTGGGCCTGATGATCCAGACAGCCCAGAGTACATTTAATGCAAATGGTGTTTTTGCTGCTATGGCTATCCTGGCAGCGGTGGCGTTGATTATGGAAGCTCTGGTCACGGCTCTGGAGAAACGTCTGATCACCTGGCGACCAAATACAGTGAATGACGTAACCCTCTAGCCCTTTTTATTCCGTCGATAAGATGTATTAACGGCAACAGATATTTGTTACGTACGCGTACGTAGTGATGGTGACGATGAAGTCAAATAGGAGAAATAGACATGAAAACGAGGAGTCGAAAGCTTTATCCCCTCATTGGCATCATGCTGGTGGTTCTTATACTCAGCGCGTGTGGAGGGAGCGGTGGAAGTGGTGGCAGTGGGAGTAGCAGTGACAAGCCACATCTTTCAATAATGGTTGGTGGGCTGAGCAAGCAGATCTATCTACCGAATATGCTTGCCAAGCAGCTAGGCTATTTTGACCAGGCCGGTCTGAACGTAAGCTTGATCGACGAAGCGTCCGGGCAGTCCTCTGAAAATTCGGTTCTGGCGAACCAGGTTGATGCCGGTTCAGGCTCGTATAATCATACGATTGAGCTACAGGCGGCGGGCAAGAAAATAATGTCGGTATTGCAAATGGATGTTGCTCCAGGGGAAGCTGAGATCGTCTCAACCAAGGCAGCAGAGCAGATCCATTCAGTTCAGGATCTCCAGGGCAAGAACCTGGGTGTAACCGAGCTTGGCTCCGGTACACAGACTCTAACGACTGCGATTCTGCACAACGTTGGCATTACGCCCGACAAAGTTCACTTTCTACCTGTAGGCGCGGGTGATACCTTTATCGCCGGTCTCCAGCAAGGCCGCATCGATGCAGGTATGACCACTGAGCCAACAATTTCACGCATCCTCTCGACTGGTGCGGGCAAAGTACTGATCGATATGCGGAGTGCAGAGGGGACGCGAACTGCACTTGGCGGTGATTATCCCTTCATTTGCCTCTTTATGAATAGCGATTACGTCGCGAATCATAAAGATACTGTTCAGAAGCTAGTCAATGCATACGTCAAAACGATGAAGTGGATACATACTCACAGCGCTGAAGAGATTGCGGCCAAGATGCCCCCCGACTATTATGCTGGCAACAAAGCTCTCTACATAAGTGCCCTGAAAAACCAGATGACCATCTTTAGTCCTGATGGCAAGATGCCCGCAGGCGGTCCCGAATCTGTACTCAAGATTGAGAATCAGACTAATCAGGATGTAAAGGGGAAGCAGATCGACCTTAACGCAACATATACGAACGACTTCGTGAATAAAGCGTATAATGAGTCGTAAGACGATTGGTTACCTGGCAGTGCTCAGCGAGGAGCAGAGGTTATGAACGTATTCCTGCGTAAATCGCTTTTATCTCAGTTGCTGAGTGTCTATCTCCTTTTTATGATTGTGATGCTGGTAGCGTGTCTAGCTGTGAATGCGGCTGTTGAGCAGCAGTTGCGCCATGATGTGCAAGCGTCGGAGCAGGCACTGGCGCAGGAGATTGCGCTTGAAACCAGCCTGCAACTGCGCGGTACGGAGGATGCTCTCGTGGCACTCAGCAAATTAGCAGCACAGGTTGCTAATGCGCCAGAGAAGATGACAATGCTCTTTCAATCTTTCCGCTCCGCGCGCAGTGATGTAGAACATGTCTCCTGGCTTGATCCATTTGGAGGAGTACGCGTCTCCTCACAGCAAGATGCGTTTGTTCCAGGGGTTGAGTTCTCGCCACCCGATGTCATTCAGCGCGCCCGCATGTCTGAGGGTCCGGTTTTCGAAGTTGGTATCGCCGCCGAGACTACTCTTAATGCGGGCGTCATCATAGCGCAGTCCGCACGCGCGTCCGGTGGGGATCTGATCGGAATTGTTGCCGCCAGCATCTCGCTTGTTCAGTTAAGCGTTCCCCTAGAAACTGTTGTGCATGCTCAGCAGCGTCAGGGGCGGCAACTTATGATTAGTATTCTCGATGATCGTGGCCGCCTCATCGCAACACCAAATCGTCAGCAGATTTTGTGGACGGTGCTGGATGAATTGCCGGGTGCGGGCCTGGCGTTGAGCGGCTCTATCACTTCAAATGTCAGCAGGGGTCCCGATGGACTGGATTGGCTTTTAAGCGCTGTTCCTGTTCCTGGCGCGGGCTGGGCTGTTGTTGTGCAGCGTCCCACGAGGGAGGCCCTCGCAGTCGTAGAACATTTGCACTTCTGGCTACTTATCGCGGCGCTGCTCTTTGCCATCGGGGGCATGTTCTTCTGGCTCTTACTGCTGCAGCGTGTCATTCGCCCTCTGCATCTCCTCGCGCTCCAACACCAATCACTACCAACCTCGACGCAATCTATTACAACTGATGGTCTTGCCTTACGTGATGACGAAGTTGGCGATCTTGCGCGTTCGCTTGTGCGGCTGGAGCGTGATGGATTGGAGAAGCTGGGTGAGTTGCGCACACTGCTTGAAACATCCAATGCAGTAGTCAGTTCGCTTGAGCTCCATGCCGTAGTGAGCAAGATCATTGCCGAGGTGCAGCGTCTCGTCAACGTGCAGGCGGCGGCAGTGCTTTTGCCAGATGAGGAGGGCGTATTGCGTGTGCTCATCAGTGACGGTCATAGCTCCCGCTATAATCAGGGTCTCTCACTCTCGCCGCAGAATGCAAGCTCATCGGCAATAGCCGCATTACGTGATGGCAAGCCAGTACAAAAGCTACTTGGTCCATGGCAAGCAGCACCTTCGCTCTCTTACGATGAAGGTTTCCGTTCAGTGCTGGCGATCCCGATCATTAGTCGTCATGCAGGTAGGTTAGTATTGCTAGTGCATCGGACCGAGCCACATCCTTTCAATCAGAATGAGATTGATTTGCTCCTGACCTTCGCGAACTACGCGACACTGGCCTGGGAGCACGCCGTGCTTTATGAGCGAAGCGATGAACGCTTGCGAGAGGTGGCAAGAGAGAACGAGCGGCTCTATCAGCAGGCATCTGAAGAGAAGCAGAGGCTAGAAGCGATTATGGAGAGCATGAGCGACGGACTTGTGCTCACAGGAACTGAGGGCACCGTCCTCTATGCCAATCCAGGTGCAAGTATCCTTGTAGGTTTGCCTAGCGCCTCGCTGGAAAATCATCCTATCACCGTACTTTATGATGCACTACACGCTGCCGCCTCCGAGCCTGCTCAGCAGCAACATCTTCTGACTGCTCCTGGTTTCGCCAGCGACGATACAGAGCATGTTATTGAGATTATGCAGAACGGCCGTCGTCGAGCCGTTCACCTGCATCAGTTTGATGTAGGAGATGTATCAGGGCAGGCGATTGGGCGGGGCCTTTTGCTGCGTGATGTGACACGTGAGCGCGAAATTGACGAGTTCAAGACAACATTGCTGGCGGCCGTAGGCCATGAACTGCGCACACCATTAGCTGCCATCAAGGGTCACTCCTCGACACTATTGCAAGAAGATGTGGTCTGGTCGCAGGACGATCAGCGCCATTTTTTGCAGACTATTAGTACCGAGGCTGATCGTTTGGCGTTGCTTGTAAGTAATTTGCTGGACCTTGCCCGCCAGGAAGCTGGCCTGCTCCTGCTGAAACGTGTGCCAATCAAAGTGCGAGACCTGGTGGATAAGATTATCGAGAGTTCAAGCCCTGAGATCGTCCTGTCTATTGCCATCCCGACTGACCTTCCTCTGGTCTATGGAGACAGTGCACGTTTAGAGGTGGTCATACGCAATCTGGTTGCGAACGCGTTACTTTATGGTGGAGACCGGGTCTGCATTGCCGCAGAGCAGCGTGAGGAATGGATAGTCATCTCAATTGCTGATAATGGAGCTGGTATTGATCCTGATGAACTGCCGCATGTGTTTGAACGATTCTACCGAGCACAACGAAGCCGCCAGCAACACTCTAGCGGTACTGGACTGGGATTGACGATTAGTAAAGCTTTTATTGAGGCGCATGGAGGTTGTATCTGGGCGGAGAGCAGTACTGAGGGCACGAAGATTTCTTTCTCACTTCCGCTGGCTCCTCTGTAGCAACCATAGACTACAATAGACTATGTTAGATGCTAACAAGAGTAATGGCAGTGTATTTATGGATTTTTAGAAATTGTGGCAGGTGTCGAGAGAAGCCGGCGCTTGGAGTTGATGAGGGAGTATGAGTGTCTCCCAAAGTGACGGGTGCGCCGAGGCTGGCCCCTATTTGTTGCTCCATAAATGGACTGCTGATAACTGCACTTATTTATAGAAGAGTATTGATGGAAGAGGAGAGATCTTTATGACGATGAAGGTCAGGCGTATTCTTCTTGCAGAAGACGAGCTTGCACTGCGTGACTTTATAAGCCGCAATCTGCGCGCACGTGGTTTCGAGGTATTGGAGGCCGGCAATGGATTGGAGGCAATGGCCATATGCCAAGGTGAAGATCCTCATCTGCTGATAATAGATATCATGATGCCACGGATGGATGGACTGGAAGTCTGCCGTCGCGTGCGCGAGCATTCGGCTGTGCCGATTATCGTCCTGACCGCGTTGGATGCCGAAAGCGATAAAGTTGCAGCGCTTGATCTGGGTGCAGACGATTACCTAACCAAACCTTTTGGGGTTGAAGAGCTTCTAGCTCGTGTGCGCGCGGTGCTACGGCGCACTCAGGGCGAATTACTTTCTGTTCCTGAAGGCGTCAAACAGTTTGGTGAGATCGAGATTGATCTTGCCGGTCATGTTGTACGTTTACGTGGAGGAGAAGTACGCCTCTCGCCAACGGAGTTTGCCTTCTTAAAGCAACTCGTCATAAACATCAACAAAGTAGTCACTCACCGCATGCTCCTACAAAGCATTTGGGGACCCGAATATAGCGGCGAGTCCGAATATCTGCGTGTCTACATCAACCGCCTGCGACATAAACTAGAAGCCGACCCCGCCAATCCTCGCTACTTGCTCACTGAGCCAGGCGTCGGCTACCGCTTTGTCATCCCCAAATAGCAAATACAGCCCGCCCACTTCGGGTCAGGAGGTGCGGATGGTCTGGTTGAGGTCGCCGAAGTCGAAGGGGCAGAGGGGACCCACGGTTGCGACAAATGAAGGGTCGCCGGCGTCAGTGTGGAGGATGGAGAAGAGGCGAGTTCCATAGACATTGACAGTGCCCCAGACGAGGGCATAGCTTCCCTGTTTGACCTGGGAGAAGGTGAAGTGTCCTTCGTCATTAATTGTTGTGGTAAGCGCTTCCTGGTCAAGTTTGTCATAGAAATCGCTGTTTGAGATGGGCCAGTGGAGGTTCTGTACCAGAGCCGCCTGAGGGGTGCCGATAGTGGGGATTGCGGTGGTGAAGTGGCCTGTTACGTCCTGGGGAGCGTCCAGATTGGTCTGCGCCTGTTTGCCTTCGGGAGTGTCGGCGTAGTTCTGGGCGAGCTCTTGATAGGTGGGAAGAGCGCTTTTGCATGAGCTTGCCTTCTCCTGCTGTCCACTCGCAAGGAGGGCTTTTGCGAGATCGGGATGGATTTGCCGCGCGGTGGTTGTGTTGGGGAAGCGATTCTGTATTGTTTTAAATGTGGCGACGGCGTCCGCATACTTTTGTTGTGAGAGCAGTGTTTGAGCTTGATTGTAGTAGAGTGTGGCGGCGAGCGGGTTGACCTGGGCCTTGCAGGTAGCCTGACAATAGGGGAGCCGCAACACCTGCTCAAACTGTCGAGTCGCTTCTGAATAGTTTTTTTGCTGAAGTGCTTGTTTACCCCAGGTGAGAGCAGTATCTATTTTTGACTTTTGTGCCTGTTGCACTGCGGCAGGTACGGCGGTGTAGTTGTTTATAACGGTGTCAAATTTGTTGATGGCGTCGGAGTAGTGCTGGATGCGGGCAAGTGATGCGCCCCAGGAGTTGTAGGTACGAGCGATGTTTGCTGAGTCAGGAGCACGCTCGCCACTTGCATGATACTGAGTAATCGCGGCGCTCCATTCGCCTCGTCCTTCGAGGAAGTGAGCCTGTGCGCCGTGGAAGGCGGGCTGTGCTGCGAGATTACCAACGCAAAGGATAAAGAGCAGGAGAGCTGCGACAAATGAGATTCTGTGCTGTTTGTGCAGTGCAGGCAGGATAGGTTGTGTCTGGGGAGCGGGAAGAGTTTTACTCTTGAGAATACGCGCACCTGTCAATAGGAGAAGCGATACAGAAAGGCAGGAGGCTAATAGAGCCGCGTGAAGTGCACCGTCAGCCCAGTCGCGTCCAGTGCTGTAGAGCAGAAGCAGAACAAGAGCGATAGAGATGAAGAACGCGATGATTGCTCGCTGAGGCACCGGTTGCACAATGCTCTCTGGCAGCGACGCGACGCGACGGGTAAGCCAGGAGGCCAGGGAGTTACCAGAGGCAGATCGCAGTGAGGGAAGTGGGGAGAGTGTAGAAAGCGGGGACGAGACGGTTGCTTGTGTGCTAGCTGATGATTGTGTTGCAGCAACGGTGGGATGGGGCGCTGTTGTGCTATGCAGAGCAGGGCGAGTGCTAGCCGCACCCTGTAGAGAAGCCTCTTTGGAGCTGTATTCGCCAGAGAATGAGTAGATATAGCCGGGAATGGGAGGTTGTGCTGTTGCGAGCGTCGTGCGCTCGACCTCTCTCACCATGGTAGAGAGATTATTCTTGCTCTGCAGCGCTTGAGTGTGGGATGATATTGCAGATTGTTTGCCCGTGTCGGGTTTAACAACAGAGGTGGAGCTGTCCGTGGAGGAAGAGCTGTTCGCGGGTTCCTTATATACGGAATGCATATTTGAAAAATCTTCGGAATTGGTATTCATCGGCTCTTCTCCTGATCGTGTATGCTACTGGACCAATTACGTGGAAATGCATGTAGAGATGGCCCGCTGGTAGGTATTTTAAAACGGAAAGGGTATGAATGACAATAGGTTCAGAGGATAATTTTGGGAAGTAGTAGGAAAACACTCATATATAGTTAAATTAGCAGAGGACAAGCCCGCCGCTCTTCCTTTTCCATGTCGCCTTGCCGTAGCAGCAGGGAAGAAAAACCGAAAAGACGTGTGGTTGGATGTTTGGATACAGTTAGCTTGATTTATGAAGGTTACAAAGGTATAATTATGGAAGTGTTATCCCAGGGGAACGACGGGAGAAGTATGCCTTGAGCAATTACCATACCCATCATCATGAGAGTTCTGTTTCGAGCAACGGCAGCACTTTTGCAAGCCGACGAGATATAAAGGCAAGTAATACAACGGGTGAACTACCGTCACTGAATTCGCTCGGCTTTGAGCGTGCTCGTGTCGGCGGCTCTGACTTTGAGGAGATGATCGCCTCGTTGCGTGATCTTTTTGAGAGTGATCGGCAGGTTGCGAGCCAGCCGGATGCGACACGTTGCGGTATCTGCTACCTGCACCATCATGTAGCGGAGCTAGAGTATCGAGAAGAGGGTTTTTACGTGTGTGTGGGCTGCGCAAAGTCTTTGGGGCATCAGAGGCTTTCTATACTACGTAAACAGCAGAAGATGTGATTGATAGAGTTAGCATATGGAGGAGTGGACAGCTATTTCCACGGAAATGGGTGTTCGCTCCTCCATTATTTTATTCCACGAGGACCTCTTCTTCCAGATCTTCGGGGCGTACTTCGCGCAGGTCTTCGGGCCTATCGAGGCGGTCGGTGAAGAGGATGCCGTCGAGGTGGTCGATTTCGTGCTGGAGGATGCGGGCGAACCAGCCTTCGGCGGTGATTTTGATTGCCTTGCCACGCACGTCCTGACCTTTGACCACGATTTTTGTGGCGCGCCGGATATTGTCGCCGGCGTAGCCAGGGATGCTGAGACAGCCTTCGCTGCCAAGTTCCTCGCCTTCGGCTTTCGTAATTTCGGGGTTGAACATAGCAATCTTGCGATCTTCATATTCGGCGACGAAGACGCGGATGGATTGAGCGATCTGTGGAGCGGCGAGGCCGACGCCCTCGGCGGCGTGCATGGTATCGAACATGTCTTCGACGAGCTTTGGGAGCGATGGGTCGAAGTGATGTATTTTCTTCGCTTTCTGGCGAAGGATAGGGTTTTCTGTAGTGATTATTTTGCGCAATGCCATTGTTTCGTTGACCCTTATTATTCCAGTGATCTGATGATATAACTGATGATATAATTGGTTTATATCGTACCATAGATGAGGCGCTGAACGCAAATATGTTGGAGACTGTTCAGGAGTTTATTGAGCGGCACCGTCTGCTTCCGGGAGAGGGAACGGTGGTGGTGGCGGTTTCGGGAGGGGTGGATTCGCTGTGTCTGCTGCACGTGTTGCAGCGCTTGTGTGGGCCTGAACAGCGTTTTCCAGGGGTGCGTTTGCATGTGGCGCATCTAGATCATCAGTTACGGGGAGAGGCAAGTGCGGCAGATGCTGAGCACGTAGCTACACTGGTGCACTCCTGGGGCCTGCCGATCACGGTGGGAAGCGAAGATGTGGTTGCACTGGCACGGGCTGAAGGGCGTTCGCTTGAGGAGGCGGCACGTGAGGCGCGCTATCGTTTTTTGCGTGCCGTGCTGCGGGAAGTTGCAGGCGATCAGCCAGGTTCGGCTATCGCCGTGGGGCATCATCGAGACGATCAATTTGAGACGCTGCTTCTGCATCTGTTGCGTGGAGGTGGACTCGCCAGTATGCCAGGACTACAGCCACGCCAACAGGAGATTATTCGCCCCCTGCTGGGTGTGACGCGCGCAGATACCGCTCGATATTGTGAGCGAGAAGGGATTATGCCGCTGGAGGACCAGAGCAACACTGATGCTCGTTTTCTACGCAATCGCATTCGCCACGAGCTTGTCCCGCTACTTACTTCGCTCAACGCGGGGATTCGGGAGACGATGATACGGAACGCGGAGGGGATGCAGGTAGACCTGGCCTGGCTGGAGGCGCAGGTGGATATGGTCCAGGCCGATGTTGTGCGTAGGGAGGAGAAGAACCGGGTAGAGCTTGCAGTTCCGGCACTGCGCGCGCTGCCACTGAGCCTGCAACGTCACCTGCTACGACGAGTCACGGCACGCTTATGTGGGGGTCAATCACCTCTGGAGCTGCGGCACTATCCTTTAATAGAAGAGTTGTCAGGTCGGCCCGCAAGTGCAGCAACGGTAACGTTGCATCTACCGCAACGACTGGTCGCACTACGAAGCGGGGAGGTGTTGACATTGCAACGCAGAGGTGTTTTGTCTGTTGAAACCTCGACGGCGTCTCTTGGAGAGAGGGAAGAAGTGCTGTTAGCGGTTCCTGGCGAGGTTGCGGTGCCGGGGACAATATGGCTAGCACGAGTGGAAGCGGTTGGAGAGGAAGTGCAGCGCGAGCTACGAACAGTACTCGCGCAAGAAGATTGGCACAAAGTCTGGCGTATTCTACCATTCAGCCAGTATACTGTTTATATTGATAGAGAAAAAATTTTCGGTGTAGTTCATGATGGAGAGCCAGAAAGCGCTGCCAGGGAAGACGCGCTGGTAGTCCGTAGTAGACGCGACGGAGATCGTATCCAGCCGCTTGGCATGGATAGAGAAAAGAAAGTGCAGGATTTGCTGGTGGATAGACATGTTCCGCGTGCAGAGCGAGGGCAGATTCCGCTTTTCTTTTCGAGGGAGCATTGTATCTGGGTGGGAGGTGTTCAGCTCGATCATCGCGTGCGGCTGACGCGAGAGACACGGCATATACTATGTTTATCTATCGTTCACAATACACCTGGCTCTTAACCGAAAACCAACGCTCTTCCCAGAGCTAGCTCTGCTCAGGTTTGTGCAAGGAGCGTACGCGGCTCGTACTGCGCATGTAGGTTTTCGAGATGCAGTAAAATGAGGTTTTCATGCAAGGTATGCACGAGGACATTGAAGAAGTGCTCCTTTCCGAAGAGCAGATACGTGTAAAGGTCGTTGAGCTTGGGCAGAGGATTACCGAGGACTATCGAGACAAGAATTTGCTGCTGCTCGGCACATTGAAGGGGGCTGTTCCTTTTATAGCTGACCTGGCACGCGCGATTGATCTGCCGCTGGAGATCGATTATATGGTGCTTGCCAGCTATGGAAATAGCGTGCACTCAAGTGGGGTCGTGCGTATACTCAAAGATCTAGAGGGTCCAATTGATCAGAAACATATTCTGGTTGTGGAGGATATCATTGATAGTGGGCTGACGCTGAGCTACCTGCTGGAGCTATTGCAGACGCGTGGACCACTGAGCCTGGCGCTATGTGCGCTGCTGACGAAAGAGCGGCAGAGGGTGAAAGACGTGCCAATAGACTATCCAGGTTTTTCTATACCCGATAAATTCGTAGTAGGGTATGGGCTGGATTATGCGCAGAGGTATCGCAATCTGCCGTATATAGGTGTGCTTAAGCCAGCGGTCTACGGTGGGGAGACGGAACCGCAGAAGCAACACCAGAGTCCAGCGGAGTATAGAGGTCGCAGGTAAAATATATTTCATGCAATATATTCTCAAGGGAATTGTATTGTATAAAGAATATCTCTAAAGAGGGGGTTAAGAATAGATGGTAGCAGTTGGTGTCATTGGCAGTGGCGCATGGGGAACAACATTAGCTCTTCTCCTGGCAAGGAAGGGAATCGCGACAATACTGTGGGAGCATCGGCCAGAGCGGGCTAACGAGATGCAGCAGAGACGAGAGAATAGTTTCTTTCTGCCGAAATTTCCTTTTCCTGATACACTTCAGGTCACGGCAGAGATTGAGGAAGCGGTATATGATAAAGCGATGATCGTGCTTGTCACACCGTCCCAGCACATGCGCGCGAATGTGCGGCTGCTTGCGCCGCATCTGCACAGTGGGACACTACTGGTCAATGCCAGCAAGGGGATTGAAACGAGCACATTGAAACGGATGACGGAAGTCATCGCAGAAGAAGTGCCGCAGGCGAGGGCACGCATCGCCACATTAAGCGGGCCGAACCTCTCGCGTGAAGTAGCAGAGGGCCAGCCAACAGCGGCAGTTGTTGCCGCTGCAGATGCTAGTGTTGCGGCGCAAGCGCTTTCGTTGCTCAATTCGCATGCATTTCGCGTCTACACATCAGATGACGTTGTGGGAGTGGAACTGGGCGGCGCACTGAAAAATATTATCGCCATTGGTGCAGGGATCAATGATGGGCTGGGTTATGGGGAGAACGCCAAAGCAGCAATAGCCACGCGTGGACTGGCTGAGATCTCACGATTGGGAGTCGCGGCAGGGGCGAATCCGCTGAGCTTTCTGGGATTAGCAGGGATTGGCGATCTAATAGCCACGTGTAGTAGCCCGCTAAGCCGGAACCAGCAGCTAGGGAGGCGGCTGGCGAAAGGGGAGAAGCTGGCGGACATCTTGCAATCCACGCGAACTGTTGCGGAAGGCGTGCCCACCACACGCGCCGCCCTGCAACTTGCCCAGCGGCATACTATTGAGATGCCCATTACCAGGCAGATCAGTAAGGTCCTCTTTGAGGACCTTGATCCACATCACGCAGTACGAGAATTGATGATGCGCGACCCCAAAGGAGAGTTAGAAGGGATCGGATGAGCAGTAGTCGTCCGAAAGGATACTTTTATGTCAATATATGCACAAGTTCAAACATATACATCATGCACACAGAAGACATTTACACTTGTTCTGCAACGATATCGCGAAGCGCTGGCAGGGCTTGGCTGCGAGAATACTGCCGTATTAGAGTGGATCTCAGCTATTTGCTGGCCGCGCACAGACGACGATGCATTTGGTGATATCTACGCGGCCCCGTTGCGGCTGGCACCGACTGCGACAAGCTCAATTACCTGTGCGGGACTTGAAGTCTCAATCTATACGACCTCAGTTGTGCTAGGGATTGAGGAGCCATCGGCCTGGGTAGGGTTCAACCTGCTGCTGGAGAACGAAGAGATCAAGCAGGATTCTATAGCGACATACGCACCTGGGATTGGGGGAGTGCTGTGGCATATACTCAATGAATTTGCGAGAACATTCAACGAGCTGGGTGCCTATTTTACCGATTGGTGGCAGGAGAACCTTACCTGGCGTGCACTCGTTGAAAGTAGCGGTGACCCATGGAATTTCGAGCTGGGCATTTTTCCACGCAAACTGGCAACGCATTTTGAGGAAGTACCGGCGGGATACGAAGGGACGGTTGTGGATGGTGCATTTGGCTTTGCACAGGCGAATCGCTGGATTGTTTTACCATGGCTTGAGGCAGAACAGACGTGATCTCCGACTGCCTCTCGATAAATGGAGAGTTAGCAAACAGATGAGAGAGAGAAACGCAGGAAAAGAGCAGTCCGGGAATTTTTTGAACTGGCTCCTAAAATGGTTGGGATATGGGGTTATAGCGGCGTTTATCTTCAACACAGCATTTCTGTTGCGCTCTACCCTGTTCCCTGATACAGCATACCTAGATTCGGACGCAGGACGGGAGCTAGAAAGTGCGCTTGGTTGGTTTTTAGGGACATACTATTGCTTTCGTTGTCTGCCGAAGGGCTGGCCGCGGCTCTCTAGTAGCTCTAGTAGCTCTAGTAGCTCTAGTACAGAGCGTATTTCCGCTGTGCAGATAGCACAGCATTGGGTACCATTCTGGGTAGGCATGGCATTTATTGCAATGGGTGTTACAGATGGTATCTGGACGTACACAGGTTATGTGAATCCTGGCAAAGCGTTTCCAATCTGGCCTCACATTATCTATCTTGCACGTTATCCTGCGCTATTACTGGCTATTCTCTGTCTTCCGAGCCGCAAGCTTTCTTCAATAGCGCGCGTGCGCCTGGTACTGGATGGTTTGCTCGTTATTACTGCTTTAGTCACCTTTAGCTGGTATTTTATCTTAGGACCTACTTTTCTAGAGGGGCGCCCGACAGTAACAGACACATTAGTGACCATAATCTATCCTCTTGGGGATCTTCTGCTCTGCTGTTGTCTTTTTCAGCTTGCAATCACCAGTCAAGCGTCGGCGTTACAGAAGTGTCGCTGGTTATTTTTAATTGGTTTAGTATGTGTTATTATTTCGGGTATTATTGATGCATATCAAACAGCACATGCACCGCACAGACTCGAGAGCTGGCTGCTTGTATTTGAATGCATTGGATATATCTTAATCGCACTTGCAGTATTATCGTTACGTTACACATCGAAGGACAGGAATACAGTCGAGGAATCCTCGCGCAAGAACACAGCGGTCCCGCTTCTGACCTATTCACCTTTCTTGCAAGTGCTGCTTCCTGCTGTATTTATACCAGCGGTTATTTTCCTATTACTTTTCACGTGGTCTAGAGGAGTAAACATTGTACTGGCGCAGGGTGTCTATATTGGTAGCATCGTATTGATAGTTCAGCTTGTGGTGCGGCAAGCGCTTTCTATGCGCGAGACATTACTTTATAGTAAAGTGTTGTATCGTATGCAAGAAGAGCTGCACCACAAAAATAGTCGCCTGGAAGAGCAGGCGAAGGAGCTGACGAGGGCATACGAGCAGCAGCGAATGGCGAACGAACTGAAGGATCAGTTTTTGCTCAACGTAAATCACGAACTGCGGACGCCTCTAACCGAGTTATATGGATATCTTGAGCTGCTGCATATGCATCAGGGGAAGCTAGATCAGCATACTAAACAGAAGTTTCTCACAAACGCGCTCCGTGGCAGTGAAGAATTGATTCGACTGGTAAACACGGTATTAGATGCGATACGAAGCACAGAAGTACAAGCTTCGCTCACTATTGAAAGTGTGTCTGTTATATCTATGGTAAAGCGTGCGGTTGACGTTTTCGAGCCACAGAAATGGCAGGAACATCAGCTCACGCTCCTGGTTCCTGAAGGATTGTTTGCATGTGCGGATAGTCAATGTGTGCAACAGGTGCTCTGCAATTTACTCTCTAACGCGTTGAAGTATTCTCCCACGCAGACGGCAATAGAGATTGGAGCGGATGTTGTAGCTGCTTCTGGACAGAGCACGGAAAGCGAGGTGTGTGTCTGGGTGAAGGACTGCGGTCTGGGAATCAGTGCTGAGGATATGCCATTGCTTTTTGAGAAGTTTGTGCGCTTGCCACGGGATCAAGCCAGCTCGATTCGTGGAACGGGATTAGGACTTTATATCTGTAGACAACTGGTAGAAGCGATGGGTGGGAAGATCTGGGTGGAAAGTGCGGGAATTGTAGGGCAGGGGAGTCGTTTTTGCTTTACGCTACCTATTAGTGGGGCTTGCAAGTGAAGCAGCAGACATTGCGTGATATTGTGTAACATTTTTTCCTGAACGGTGAATTAGCCTTTTTACCTACCACAAGTAGCCCACTTGACGTTATGTGTGCCTGAGTGAAATATTTATATATGTAAATTTTTG
>DAOUDD010000051.1:0-10657 GCA_034431765.1 Ktedonobacteraceae bacterium
CCCCCAATTCATTGGGCGAAGAGAGGGACCCCGTTCACGGCGTCCGCCTCGCCCTCGCCATTCATGGCGACGCACACAACTGTCAGGGAGAGAGGTATCGGGGTGCACAACGATTCACCGACGTGCCACCGACACGCGGGAGGGCGCAAAGAGCACGAGGCCCTCTCCTACCCGCTTCTTCCAAAAAAACCTCTACCTGAAAGGGCAAGCGCGCTCCCTACGCGCTCATCGTTTCTTCGTTCAAGGGACAAAATGAAATGGGTCAGAGCAGTAGTGCTCTCCTTTATTGTGACTACCAGAGGAGGAAACCGTTGAGGACATCTCTCGAAGCAAGAGAAGGGCATGAGGTCGTCAAAGACAGCTTCACGGTCTGGCGACCGTGGCAGCTCAAGCCGCTCGACCTCTCCGAAGGGCGGGCCGTCTCCACACCCCCTATCCGACATTTTTTTCAGGAGTATGTGCTGGTCTGTATGCAGTCAGGTGTAGCATACTACCAGTATCGAAGCACTCGTGTCAGTGAACAGGTTGTCGATGGGACGCTGCTGGTGATCGAGCCTGGAGAAACCTGGATCAGCCAGGCAACAGACGTTACCTTCCACTCTCTCTGTATCGATCCTGCCTGGCTGCAACGGCTCAGCGCCGAGATGCTCCAGAGGGAACAGCGCTTGCCCCATTTTCCCAGCCATCCCCTCTTTGACCCGTCTTTGAGTCGAGCTATGCGTGATCTGGTCGTCAGGTCACAGGCCCCTGTTTCTCGTCTTCAACAGGAGGAGATGCTGTTGCACCTTTTAGCACCGTTGCTGCTTTCCCATGCTGAAGATGCAGAAGCACTTCCTCAGTCGGAGAAGGAACATCCAGCCATCAAGCATGCGAAGGAATATCTGCAAGTGCACTATGCGCAGGAGGTGGCGCTGCAAGAACTGGCCAACGTGACCAACCTGAGTCCTTTTCATCTCGCTCGTAGCTTCCGCCAGGCGGTTGGCCTGCCTCCTCATGCGTATCAGACGCATCTGCGCCTGGAGCATGGCAAAAAGTTGCTGGCACACGGATGCGATGTAAGCTATGTGGCAAGCGCGACCGGCTTCTTTGATCAATCGCACTTCACCCAGCAGTTTAAGCGGCACTACCTGGTGACGCCAGGAAGCTACCGCAAAACCGCAAGATTTTCCTAGTCTGTCTCTCTTTAAGTCAGCTATCATAGAGGCATGTTGTTGCTCGTGGAAGAGAGTGCCAGAGAGCAACGGGCCGAACTGTCTGAAAGGAGATAGACCTTGACTGAGATACCTGTCCCTCAGGGAACTGATTTTCAGCTCCCAGAGCTTCATCATGTCGGAATAGTCGTTCGAGACCTTGATGCCACTATGCGTCGCTATAAGGAGATCATGGGCATCACGTCCTTCTTTTCGTTTGATTCTTCCATGCCTCGTGCGCTCGTACATGGTGAACCAACACCATTTGATCTGCGCCTTGCATATGCCTGGTTAGGCAACACTATGCTTGAACTGCTCCAACCGCTTGATCGCGTCTCTCCCCATTTTCACTTTCTAGAGGAGCGTGGCGAGGGTATGCACCACCTTGGTTTTTTTGTCCACAACGTGGATGATTACCTGGCAAAGATGCAGGGGCAGGAACTACGCTTGCTTTTAGAATCGACTGAGCCGGCTGTTGACGCGAAAACGGTGTATTTAGAAGCGAATGATATCAGTGGAGTTGTCCTGGAGCTGCTGCAAGGTGGTCCCGCTGTTCATGCCTTCTACAATCAGATTTACCAGGCCATAGGTAGAAAAAATCTTCCTTAGCACAGGCTAATGAGGGGAATGGGGAACTCATAATTCTACCTGGCTCGAAAAACACAATCTCAGATCTCTCCTGGCTCTGGTGGCAGGGACTTGCACAACATATCCGTCAACAGGCAAAACAGGGCTGTGCCGTCATGGGCATCTGTGGCGGCTACCAGATGTTGGGAGAGCGCGCGAGTGATCCCAGTGGAGTCGAGGCAGAGGCACTACATCAGCACCTCGATGTACAGTATATAAAAACACTCTGTCATTTAGAAAAGTAACTCTTTCAACTTGCTTGCTAGATTAGTGCAAGAAAGATGGGAAGTTGGTTAGATCCTCGCGCAGGATGCGCAGGAGATGCTGTGTATAGTGATTCACAGGCTTTTTCTGCAAACTGCGTGAGAGTGTACGTACGTTGATTAAAATACCGGTAAAAAGGATACGCAGGTAAAAAACCTCACGTGGACAGACTATTCGATACACAAAAGTAGAGGCACCTTCTTCAACAGGCTCTATCCCTCCAGAAAACGAGGGAAGGATGCGCTTCACAAGATCCTTAATGAGCTGTATATTTATAGAATCTCGATCCATCAGTATCCTCCTCTCTATCTTCACATGAGATACCATTAATAGATAGGTTTTCTCAAGGCTGGATCATCGTCTGTTCTATAAGTATACACTGCGAAACGACGTGACCAGCGAGTCAACCAATGGCCCGCCGAGTTGCTCAAGTGCGAGGAGGATGTTCCCACAGCGTCATGCAATCGGGTCCGTATAGCGGTGTGATAAATTTCAATAGAGGGGATGGACTCTTGACGTTAGCAAGCCTGGCTATGTTATACTTCTCCTCATCATGACGCACAATCCTTTAGACCAACAATCCCATTCAGAGTTGCATACGCTTTCAACTGAACAGGTTAATGGGCATGGAGAGTCGCAGGTGGCGCAGAAGCAGTTGGGTGCGGCGATCGAAAGCTTGCTTTTTGTCTCTGGTCGCCCTCTAACGTATGCTGAGTTGCATAAACTGCTTGGTGTCGATGAGGCCCGGCTGACGCTTGGGCTGCAAACGCTGGCGCAGGAATTGGCTGTGCAGGGGCGAGGTATTCGGCTGCAAAATCTGGGTGAGCAGGTGCAACTGGTCACTGCGCCGGAGAATGCTCACTATATTGCTGCTCTGCTTGGGCTACCGATGACGGCAAAGCTGACATCTGCGGCTATGGAGACGTTGGCGGTTATCGCTTACCGTCAGCCGTTGACGCGTAGCCAGATAGAGGCTGTGCGGGGTGTCAATAGTGATCGCGCGCTTGCCAGTCTGTTACAACATGGACTGGTGGCTGAGGTTGGTCGTGCCCAGACGGTGGGACGGCCCGCTCTTTTCGCAACAACCTCTGAGTTTTTGCAGCAGTTTGGCCTGACATCACTTGAGCAGTTGCCGGGCGTCTCTCTAAATAGTCATAGTGAAGTGGTAGATTCAGCTCCTTCTATGCCAGTGGAAGGGCAAGAAAACTTTATTCCAGATGAGAAGTAGAAGTATGCGTTTAGGTCGTCATATGCCGACACATTCAAATACGGTGCGAGCCGTTGAGATTGCGCAGCGGATCGGCTGCGAGGCGATGCAAATCTTCGCGAGCAATCCGACGAGCTGGAGTACTCCTGCTCATGATGTTGCCAGTTGTGCTGCGTTTGCGCTGGCGGCACAGTCCTGTAATCTCGATCCCGTTGTGCTGCACGCTCCTTATCTGATCAATATGGGAACTATTGATCAGATGATCTGGGATAAGTCGGTTGCATTACTAACGTGGACGATGAGGCGCGGTGCTCTGTTGGGAGCGCGCTTCGTTGTCTTTCACACTGGTAGCCATAAGGGGGCGGGGGTCGAGGCCGGTATTGCACAGGTTGTCAGGGGGATTGAGCAGGTATTAGAGCATACCCCGGACTCGGTGATGTTGCTCTTAGAGAATGATGTTGGCGCGGGCAACTCACTTGGCTCGCGCTTTGAAAATCTGGCTGCTATTCTTGCCGCTCTCCCTGTTTTTACTACACGTCTGGGCGTTTGCCTGGATACGGCGCATCTGTGGGGGGCTGGCTACGATATCTCTTCTGCGGCACCAACCCTGCAGATGCTACAGAATTGCGATGAGACGTTTGGTCTTTCACGTCTACGCGTTCTCCACCTGAATGATACAGAGAAGGCACTTGGGAGCCATCGAGATGTGCATGCGCGATTGGGTGAGGGTTTGATTGGGGAGGAGGGGCTGCAAACGCTGTTGCGTGATCCGCGCCTTGATCATGTTGCGGTCTTGATGGAGACGCCGATAAAAACTGATGAGCACGATAAAGAGGATTGGGAGCATGATGCGACCCAAATTCTCAAGGCCAAAGCACTGCTGGGGCGGTAGCAATTTAAGTTGAGTGTGTCTACTTATAGGCGAGGATGCCGAAGGCTTCTGGTCTGCGAGCAACACGTGTAAATCCAACCTCTTGCAGGCGCTTGAGCACGCCGCGCGCAACTGTGCCGCTCGACTTGCTCTCTAGATTTCCGACGTAGTGGAATAGTCTTCCGCCGCGCTGTAGGACGCGATACAGTTGCCGGTAGAACTCACGTGAGTATAGTTCACCGGCCAGGCTAAGAACCGGGGGGTCGTGTATAATACGTGCGAAACTATTGCCCTCAAAGGTGGGAACGACCTCAAAGGCATCTCCCATGATTTGCTCTATCTTAGGATTATTGAACAGGTTGCGCGACCAGGGATTGTGATGTGCAATTTCCTGAGCACCTGGATCGAGTTCGATTGTCGTTACCCTGTCCGCTGTTTTCGCGGCTTCAATCGCTGTATAGCCTAGACCAGTTGCGGTATCTAAAACACGTCCTGTAATGGGTGTGAGGGTTGCGATCTTCTTAAGTGTATCCTGCAGCGGATCAATATCTACGATTCGATGCATTGTGAAGCCGCCGATAAGCATGCTGGGGGTTTTCTTTGTGGGCAGGAGACTACACATCCGGTTAGTCTCCTCGGAGAAGACGCGAATAGCACGTATTCCTTCTGGCTCTAGTATAAAGCAGTTTGCATCTGCCGCGCGAATCTTCTCTACCTCAGCCCAATTGAGGTGTTCGCCCGTTGGAAATACTACACCTTCATCTGACACTCCAACTGTAACGGTGGAGATGCCGAGATCAGGAGAGAGGGAAACAGATGGTAGATCCTGTTTTCGTGCTTCAAGTAGAACGTTAGCTTGTACAAATGATAGTACTATAGAGTTCTTCTCATGCATATTCTATTCTTGACCTCGGTATTACATAGATATCGTACTGCGTAACTGTAGCATATCTCGTTTGTACAGTCCAGTACATGTATGAACTGTGCGTGGAAAATACTCACCTGAAATGTCATGCCTTTTTCCAGGATAACCACTTATTCTCGATTTCTTTCTCTAGATCGATATTGTAAAATCTAGCTAATAGCAGTGTTTGACATAAGACGTCGGCGATTTCCTGGTTAAATGCGGATTGGATTTCTTCTAGGGATTTGCCTTCTGTGCGAGCTTTTCCTGAAAGCATAAGGTAGCTTTGAATAAGCTCACCAACTTCTTCCTGCAATTTCAGGACGAACCATACTCCGTCTCGCTCGATGTTGTATGTATTGGCATACGTTTGCGAGACGTGCTCTATTTCCTCTGACAATTGTTTTAAATCCACGCGCCCTTTCCTTTCTGCTTTTCACAAAATGCTAAATGCGCTAGCACTAGATTTGAAATGGTCACTTCCTGTACAATAGGAGATACGAAAGTTCTGTTTTTGTAAAGAATGGGTAGATTTTCTCATGTCTCTTGATATACAGCAACAAGCAAACACTGGCAGTAATGAGCGTGCTCGACGTGTGCGGACACGCTTGCTGGTAATCGGGGCTGTGGTTCTCTGTATGGGAATCGGGCTGGCCCTGTGTATCTGGCCGCTTTCTCTTTATCTGCAGGGGAGCCACTATGCGACGGGTACCTGTACAGTCTTGACGGGCCAGTTGACGGCTGTGGATGCAGAGGGCGGGGATAAGGCGTACAAGCCTCTGTTTACGTATCGGGTGCACACGGCCGATGGCAAGAGCTATACTGCTCAAGGATATGGCCTGGTGAATAGTTCGTCGAGTGAAAAGCAGGGGGAGCAAGCTATTCTCGATCATTTCCGGGTCGGGCGTAGCTATCCCTGCTGGTACGATCCGGCAAATCCTCAGCAGGCTGTGCTTACCCGATCTGTAGATGCTCTGACCTTTCTGCCAGGGATTACTTTTATCTTTGCTGGTCTGTTCATCATCTTTCTGACGCGGACAGTACGTAGGCCAGCAAATACTGCTCTGTCAAACTTCGATTGATGGATGGGATTGGACTCGATGCAGCCTTGCAAAAAGCCTTCCTTTGTATTATAATGAGCGAGTACTTAGTCATTATTCGATTGGTGAGAGGGTATGGCAAGACCTAAAAGTCCAGAGAAACGCAGGGCTATCCTTATGGCGGCAACTGAGTTGATTGCGGAGCAGGGCTTGAGCGTTCCCACGTCCAAAATCGCGCAAGTTGCAGGTGTCGCGGAAGGGACGCTGTTTACATACTTCGAGACTAAAGAGAAGCTGCTCAACGATCTGTATCTGGCGCTGAAGTGCGGGGAGCGCGAGGAAATGATGCGCAAGTATCCTTTTGAGGCAAGCTTAGAGGAGCGTGCACGTCACTTCTGGAATACGATTGTTACTCTCGGCGTGAACCATCCAGATAGATATAAGGTGATGATCCTGTTAAGGTTTTCGGATTACATCACTGAACAGGTCAGGCGCTTAGGGGAGGAGGGATATGAGGCGATGGAGGAGATGGTGCAAGAATGCTTTGCCCACGGAGCTCTCAAGGGCCAGCCCCCTGAATTTGGTGCTGCCCTCCTGCTCTCACTTATGAATATGACGATTGAGTTTATTCTCCAGCATCCTACGGAGGTCGAGCGCTTCCGCGAAGCTGGTTTTACAGCTTTCTGGCATGCAGTGACAACAACATAAATTTTTTTGTCGTATAAAATGAGTAATTAGTCACTCATTTTAGTAAAAGAAAGGGATGTGCGATGTCTTTACACTCCTATGTTACTCTGGGAAGATCTGGTTTGCGGGTGAGTCCGTTTGCCCTTGGGACAATGACGTTTGGGGAAGATTGGGGCTGGGGTAGCAGTGTGGCGGATGCCGAGGCTATTCTTGCCCGCTATCTTGAGCTTGGCGGCAACTTCATCGATACCGCTAATCTCTACACTGGTGGTCATGCGGAAAAGATTATTGGCGATTTTCTGGCAAAAGGCGGGGCGCGTCGGGATCATCTTGTGCTGGCAAGCAAGTTCTTCTACAGTCTCTATCCTGGCGACCCCAATGGCGGCGGGGCGAGCCGTAAGGCCATTATTGAGCAGTGTGAGCAATCACTCAGACGTTTGCAAACTGACTATATCGATCTGTACTGGATGCATGTCTGGGACCGCTTTACGCCGATCGAAGAGACGATGCGTGCGCTTGATGATCTTGTAAGCGCGGGCAAAATCCGCTACATCGGTGCTTCGGTCACTCCGGCCTGGAAGATCGCGCAGGCACAGACCATCGCGCATTTTCAGGGCTGGTCGCCGATCGTTGGGGTGCAGCTTGAATACTCTCTACGAGCACGCACTGTCGAGGGCGAGTTGATCCCGATGGCGCAAGAACTTGGTATAGCAGTGATTCCATTTAGTCCGTTGAGCAATGGGGTGTTAACAGGAAAATATAGACGTCAGAATGGTGAGACGAGCGAGAAAAGCCGGGGGGATGTCAGAGAAGATATCAAACAGCTCACGGAGAAGGATGATGTGTTGCTTGATGCGTTAAGCGAGATTGCTCATGAGTTAGGAACGACAAGTGCTGCGGTTGCTCTGACATGGGTGCGAGGGCGTGCAGGTGTTACTTCAACCCTTATCGGAGCACGCACGCTCAAGCAACTGAATGAGAATCTGGCTGCACTTGATCTGGTGCTTGAGCCAGCCCACGTTGCCATGCTCGATAAGCTGTCACAGCCTACCCTCGACTTTCCGAGTCAGATTATCACGACATTTGCGGCGAGTGGCTCGCATGGCGGCGCTACGGTCAATGGCGTGCCCTCTATGAATATGTTTGCTGGTCTGCTCAATAACGAGAAGGAACGATAGTAGTGGGCTGTCAAACCCCAGTTGACGCATTGAGATACGTCTCAAAGCACACGAGTTGCGTTGCCTATCCCTCAATCGTAGCTTGATAGATCATTAGGTATCAAGGGAAGAGGAGATGGCGAACGTGAGTGCTGTTTGATGAAACAGTCGATTTTCTCTCCGTTCGCTATTTCCCAACAGGGTCATTGTATCGCGTCCGCCACGATACAATGACCCTGTTCGGTTTGGGTTGAGGCTAAACCCGTTATCCTGCTCAACCTTTTTGAGTAGGACAGACACGTGTACAGAGAGAATAGTTTCTCTGACGATTTTTGAAAAACTCTGGAAAAGTCCCTCTAGCCCTTGCGAATTATGCAACCTTGTAGTATGATAAAGCAGGTTCGCACTCTCACGACTAGAGTGCTAAAACGCTGAAGAGAAACTAGCTACGCTTGCATATTCAGCAACGCTTGTTCCTGAATAGCATTCGTATGAGAAAAACGTTCTAGCGGATCTTCATCCAGAAACAACATTGACGGGGAGGAATGACTGTATGTCATCAACGCAAGTCCCACTTCGACCACACGGCGATCGTGTGGTGGTAAAGGCCCTGGCCCAGGAGACCGTGACGAAAAGCGGTATCGTTCTGCCTGATACGGCGAAAGAGAAGCCCCAGGAGGGGGAAGTGCTGGCAGTAGGTCCCGGCAAGGTTCTAGATAATGGCAAGCGCACGAATCTGGACATTCAGATCGGCCAACGTGTACTTTTCGCGAAGTATTCAGGGACCGAGGTGAAATATGATGGACAGGAATATTTGATTCTGCGCGAGAGCGATATTATGGGTATTGTGGAGTAGCTTGTTCAGCTACTCCATGTCTGCCTTTTTTTCGCCGCTACAGGCGGCATAAGAAGCGGGAAGGAGCGTCTCCGCTCCACATCCGGCCGGGCAATTCTACCTCCGGACGCCGCTAGTATGTAGTAAAGTAATACAGGAGTACGTTCGTGGCAAAGCGTTTACAGTTTGACGAAAATGCACGCTACTCCCTGAAAAAGGGAATGGACACGCTGGCTGAGGCGGTGCGTGTCACGATTGGTCCAAAGGGACGCAATGTGGTCCTGGACAAGAAATTTGGTTCGCCGACGATTACAAATGATGGCGTGACGATTGCACGCGAAATTGAACTGCCCGATCCTTTTGAGAATATGGGGGCGCAGTTGCTCAAAGAGGCGGCAACCAAGACAAATGATGTGGCCGGTGATGGTACGACAACTGCAACTGTACTGGCTCATGCGATTGTCAACGAGGGCCTGAAGAATCTCGCCGCCGGTGCAAATCCTATGATTCTCCGCCGTGGTCTGGAAAAGGGCGTTGAGGCGGTCATCAGTGAGATCAAAGCGATGGCAAAGCCCGTTGAGACGCGCGAAGAGATCGCGCAGGTCGCTGCTATCTCCGCCGGCTCTCAGGAGATCGGTGAGCTGATCTCTGAGGTGATGGAGAAGGTTGGTAAGGATGGCGTGATCACTGTCGAAGAGGGTCGCGGCATTGCGATGGAGAAAGAGTATACCGAGGGTATGCAGTTCGATCGCGGCTTTATCTCTCCCTACATGGCAACCAATCAGGATCGCACTGAGGCCGAGCTCAACAATCCCTACATCCTCGTCACCGATAAGAAGATCAGCGCCATCGCCGATATTCTGCCAGTGCTGGAGAAGGTCTTGCAGAGCGGCACTAAAGAGCTGGTGATTATTGCCGAGGATATCGACGGAGAGGCACTGGCAACTCTGGTCGTCAACCAGATGCGTGGCGCTTTCAATGTGCTGGGTGTCAAAGCCCCTGGCTTTGGTGATCGCCGCGATGCTATGCTGGAAGATATCTCCATTCTGACCGGCGCGACGGTTATCACTGAGAAGAAGGGCTTGAAGCTGGAGAGCACTACGCTGCGTGACCTGGGTCGTGCTCGTACCGTGACCTCCTCAAAAGACTTCACAACTATCGTCGAGGGCGCTGGCTCACAGCAAGAGATCAACGCTCGTGTCGCACAGATCCGCACTCTGATCAACGAGACGACCAGCGACTACGACCGCGAGAAGTTGCAGGAGCGCCTGGCGAAGATCGCTGGTGGCGTTGGCGTCATTCAGGTGGGTGCCGCGACTGAGGTCGAGATGAAAGAGAAGAAGCATCGTGTTGAGGATGCGCTCTCTGCAACTCGTGCTGCGATCGAAGAGGGTATCGTCCCCGGCGGTGGTGCTGCGCTTGTCGCTGCTATCTCTGCTATCGATACAGTGCAGGCAAGCGGTGAAGAATTGACCGGTGCGAACATTCTGCGCCGCGCTCTCGAAGAGCCGCTGCGCCAGATCGCGCACAATGCTGGACAGGATGGCGCTGTTATCGTCTCCAATGTGCGCCACAATCCCCGTGGCTATGGCTTTAATGCACTGACGGGCGAGTATGTCGATATGGTCAAAGCCGGTATCATCGATCCGGTAAAGGTCACACGCTCGGCGCTGCAGAACGCGGTCAGCATCGCAATCATGGTGCTTTCGACTGACACACTGATCTCCGATATCCCTGAAGAGACGCCTGCAGCTCCTGCTGGTGCTCCTGGTATGGGCGGCATGGGCGGCATGGGTGGCATGGGTGGCATGGGAATGATGTAAGAGAAAAGAAAAAGGTGCAGCAAGCGCGCTTGCTGCACCTTTTTCTTTTCTC
>DAOUDD010000052.1:0-10501 GCA_034431765.1 Ktedonobacteraceae bacterium
ATCTGACTGAGCAGAAGTGGCTAGCGATGCTCATGCAACAGAAAGGAAGTATCTAGCTTCGCTCATCTGGATGTAAGCAGCGTAAGGAGCAGATATGCAGCAGCAACGTCTCTTATTCCCATTCACACACGGAATTGATGCACGAGCAATTGATCAAGTATTGCTCTTCGCGAGAGCATCGCAGATAACGGTGGTGGCATTTACCTGCATCTCGACAAGTGGGAAGGTGCGACCTGAGGCGTTTCAAGAGGCGAAGGATTTTCAGGAAATTCTGCGAATGAAGGCACAGTTATATGGTGTCTCTGCGGAATGCTATGAGAATACAGCGAACTGCACGGTTGATTGTATTGCTGAATTTGCTCAGCACGCACATTGTCAGGGTATCCTGCTGGTTTCGGGGAAAAAGGGGAGCCATTTTGTGAGTGAGGGTGAAGTGCGGCAGTTAGAAGAGATGTCATCTGTTCCGTTCTATAAGCTGCATCTGTTGGGAAAGAGAAAGACGATGGGGGCGAAATCTATCTTTACACAGTTAGTGATAGAGAGTCGTGCGCAGAAGATGCCAGCCTTTGCATAGAAGCGCCTGTTAGAAGGAATGTGTGGTAGCGGGGCTGCACCATTTTAAATTGTATGCAAGCAACGAAGAAGGCGTGCGAATTAAGCTTGCGTAATGTATACTACAGGGACACCACAGAGAAAAAGATAGTGGTGTCCCTGTAGTGTATTTCTATTTCCACCAGGTATGATATGGTTACTCGATGCACTATAGTTAGGATACAGGAGAGCGAAATCTATGGATCAGATGGAGCGCAAGACTCCTTCTACAGGTAATGAAGACGAGAAGAGCAGGGTAAGCCAGGATTCTGGGGAGATAGGGATAATTGATGATAGCCCCTCAAGTCTTGTGCGTGCGGAGGTAGTGAGAAGCAAATATCCCAGTCATGAGCGTGTGCGCATTGTGCGTCCAAATCGAGGAAGTTTGAAGCAGGTAGCTCCTGGAGTGTTGCAGGACACCGGTTTGTCGGGGCCGCGAAAGGGAGCGAATCGAGTTATCTATCGCCTCAAGCGTACACTGATTGGAGCACCGATTGCGACGGCGCAGGCAGAACACGAGCGGCTAACCAAGGTGAAAGCGCTGGCTGTATTATCGTCAGACGCAATTTCATCGGTAGCTTATGCTACAGAAGCCTGTCTTGCGGTGTTGATTCTGGCTGGAACGGGTGCATTGACGAATATCTTGCCGATCAGTATCGCGATTGTGCTGTTGCTGGCAGTTGTTGCGCTCTCGTATCGGCAGACGATTCCGGCCTATCCAAGTGGAGGTGGGTCATATATTGTAGCGAAGGACAACCTGGGAACATTGGCAGGACTGGTGGCAGCGGCCTCGCTGTTGATCGACTATGTGTTGACGGTCTCAGTGAGTGTTGCATCGGGAGTACAGAACCTGGCATCACTTTTCGGTGGTCTGGAGCCATATATTGTGCCCATAGGTGTGGGGCTGATCGTATTGATTACGGTCGTGAACTTGCGTGGTGTGCGCGAGTCTGGTTCGATTTTCGCCATTCCGACGTATATCTTTATCTTCAGTGCGCTTTTTTTGATAGTAGTTGGACTATTCAATGCCTATGTTATCAAGGGTTTGCCGTTAATAGGAATGTTTCATCCACCAGTAGGTGAGAAATCTCCGTCAGTGATGGAGCCAATGAGCGTGTTTCTTATTTTGCGCGCGTTTGCTTCTGGGTGTTCGGCAATGACTGGAGTAGAGGCCATCTCCAATGGTGTGCCGGCATTTAAGAAACCGGAAACGCGGAATGCGGCGGCTACACTGACATGGATGGCAATTATCCTGGGAACGTTATTTGTTGGTATTACACTGCTGGACCTGGCCTATGGCATTCAGCCGGCAGAGGGTGGAAGTCCGACAGTCATTGCACAGATTGCGCAGCGTGTATTTGAGGGGCCGCTGACATTTATGTTTCCGGTCTTCCAGATTGCGATTCTGCTGATTCTGACATTGGCGGCGAACACAAGTTATGCAGATTTTCCACGCCTTGCCTCGTTACTGGCGCGTGATAACTTCTTGCCGCATCAGTTTGCCTTTCGCGGTGATCGACTCGCGTTCTCGACGGGAATTATGGTTCTGGCAGTGCTGTCGAGCGCACTGATCATTGTCTTCAATGGCAGTACCACGCAGCTTATCGACCTGTATGCTGTGGGTGTGTTTATGTCGTTCACGCTTTCGCAAAGTGGCATGGTTCTGCACTGGTGGCGTTTGCGCAACGAGCATAAGGGGTGGTTACGTAGCTTGATCATCAATGGAATGGGGGCGTTGGTTACAGCGGTTGTAGCTGTCATTATCGCCTATACCAAGTTCACCACTGGAGCGTGGGTCGTGGTAGTGTTAATTCCGTTGATTGTACTGATGCTGCTGGGAATTCATGGGCACTATACGCGAGTGGAGCGTGAGCGGACGACGAATATTCCGGCAAAGCCTGCCGATATCAAGCATCTCTTTATCGTGCCGATAGCGGGGATGGATCGTGTCTCGGTGCAGAGTCTCGCATATGCGCGCTCGATCTCCGGGCATGTGATTGCCGTGCATGTCGCGGTTGATCCGGCTGATGAGGAGCGGATGCGAGAGGAGTGGAGGCGCTGGCGACCAAATATTGGTGAGGATGAGAAGACGGAGCTGGTAATTATCGAATCGCCGTATCGCTCCCTGGCGCGTCCGCTGCTTGACTACATTGATACAGTGCATGAGCAGCACCCGGAGTATACGTTGACAGTGCTATTGCCAGAGTTTGTGGTGGCGCGCTGGTGGGAGAATGTGTTGCATAATCAGACGGCGCTGCAGTTGAAGGCGGCCTTGCTGTTCCGCCCAGGGATTGTAGTGACGAGCGTGCCGCAGCACTTACGGGGGCGGATGAAGCCGCTAGCGCTAGAGTAGGAAGTGCATGTTGGAAAAGTAAGGATGACTTCTCTCTTTTTTCATCCGCCTTTCCCCAAACCATGCATGTGGCTTTATGGAACATAGTGATGTAGCTTGAGCTATTGCCTCTTGCGTTTTTTGGAGGGAAGGGGTAGAATCAAGTATGGTTCCACATGTTTTTTTGGTCCCGTTGGGTCATGTAGGATCGATGCCTTAGATCTTCTGCGGAAACCAACGCCGCTGCTCTTGTAAGACACAAACAGGCGCTCTTCCCAGAGTGAGCTGTGCTCAGGTTTGTGCAAGGAGGGTTTCGCGGCTATCGCTACGCGCTCAGGTTTCCGATAAGCAGTTTATCCTCAATCCCCTGACATGCATCACACGAGCCAATTCCCCCAAGAAAGGTAGCGCACAACCGAATGGCGATTACAACACGACCACGTACACTTGGAGAGTTGCGTGAAAGTGGATATAAAGTGCTTTCTGTGAAGGAGGAGATGCGCAAAAATCTCATCCAGAAGATACGACACGGTGAAGATCTGTTTCCAGGGATTATTGGCTATGAAGATACGGTGATTCCGCAGATCGAGAATGCCATCCTATCGGGACAGGATATCATCTTCCTGGGCGAGCGTGGGCAGGCGAAGACGCGTATGGCTCGTAGCCTGGTGAACCTGCTTGACGAAGAGGTGCCGGTGATCGCAGGCAGTGAGATTAATGACAGTCCGTTTGAGCCGATCTCTAAGGCCGGGCGCGATATACTCGATGAGCATGGTGATAATACACCGATTGAGTGGATTGCGCGAGATCGGCGCTATAGCGAGAAACTAGCGACGCCGGATATCACTATCTCTGACCTGATCGGTGAGGTGGACCCGGTGCGTGTGGCAGAAGGTCGTTATCTCTCGGATGAATTGACAATTCACTATGGAATGATTCCACGTACGAACCGTGGTATCTTCTGTATCAATGAGCTACCAGATCTGGCCGAGCGTATTCAGGTGGGTCTATTGAATATTATGGAAGAGCGCGACGTACAGATTCGTGGCTACAAGATTCGTCTGCCGCTGGATGTATTTGTCGTTGCAAGTGCAAACCCTGAGGACTACACCAATCGCGGTCGCATTATCACGCCGTTGAAGGATCGCATTGGCTCTGAGATTCGCACGCACTATCCGACCACGCTGGAGCATGAGATTGAGATCATGCAGGCAGAGAGTATGCACTTCCCGACCGATGGCATGGACCTGGTGGTGCCGCAGTTTATGAAGGAAGTGATCGCACAGGTCACGCACCTAGCGCGTCTGAGCAATGACATCAGCCAGCGCTCAGGCGTGAGCGTGCGTGTCTCGGTCTCGAACTATGAGAACGTCCTGAGCAATGCAGTGCGTCGTGCACTGCGCCACAAGGAGCGCGTAGCCGCGCCACGTGTCAGCGATCTCTCGGCCATCATCGCCTCCACAGCAGGCAAGATCGAGCTGGACTCGGTGGGTGATGTCAAAGAAGAGCGCGTGATTCAGAAGCTCGTTAATAACGCGATTGTCAGTGTCTTCAACGAGTACTTTGAGCAGCGCGAGTTTGAGCAACTGCTGGCTGGCTTTGAGAAGGGCCTGAATGTCCAGGTGGGCGACGATATGCCTGCGATGGAGTATGTAAACCAGCTCTCGAAGGTCGGTGGACTGAGCAAGGCGATTGACCGGCTGCAAGGGCGCGGGAATCCGGCAGTGGTTGCTTCTGCAGTCGAGTTTATTCTTGAGGGTCTGCACTTGAATCGGCGTCTGAATAAGGATGATGTTGCTGGAAAGACACGCTACCGACGCTAAAGGAATCCCAACATGTTTGAACGCTTTTATAGAAGACGCTATGGGTATTCGCGCTGGGATGGCTCGCAGCGCATCGATGGTCTGGATGCCGACGATGTGCTGAAAGCGCTCTCGGACGATTACCTGGAGGACGGTAACCTGCAAAAGGCGCTACGACGCCTGATGCAGGATGGTGTCCGGGGCGAAGATGGCCGACGTGCCATGGGTTTGCGTGAGATGTTGGAGCGCATGCGCAACATGCGCCAGGAACAGTTGAGTCAGTACAATATGGCCTCCGGCGTGATGGACGACCTGCGCCAGAAGTTGGAGGAGATCAAGAGTCTTGAGCGCGAAGGGATTCAACGCCGCCTGGATGGGCAGAATCCTCAACAGCCTCAGGGGCAACAAGGAGAACAGGGGCAGGGTGAGCAAGGGGAACAGCAGAGCGCTGAAGGTCAAGAAGGCCAGGAGGGGCAACCTGCGGCTTCGCAGCAAGGGCAGCAGAGTTCTTCAGGGCAGGCAGGTCAACAGGGGCAATCTGGTCAGGGAAGCTCTGGTGAGTCGGGAGAGCAGGGGGGCGATGATCTTTCGCCGGAGCAGAAGCGGCGCATGTTGGAGATGATTGCCAAGCGCAAGCAGGATTTTCTGGAGGGTCTGCCACAGGATATCCCTGGACAGATCAAAGGGCTGTCGGATTACGACTTTATGGATGAGCAGGCGCGCGAGAAGTTCCAGGAGCTGATGGCGAGTCTGCAACAGCAGATGATGCAGCAGTTCTTTCAGGGGATGCAGCAATCGTTGCAGAACATGACCCCTGAGGATATCGCCAACCTGCGCGAGATGATTCGTGATCTGAACAAGATGCTGCGCGAGCGACAGCAGGGTTTGGAGCCGGACTTTGATTCATTCATGCAAAAGCATGGGCAGTACTTTCCCGGCGTCAACTCACTTGACGATCTGATTGAGCAGATGCAGCAGCAGATGGCAGCGATGCAAGGGATCATGGATAACCTCTCGCCCGAGCAGCGACAGGAGCTACAGGATCTCATGGATCAGCTCATGGGAGATGATCGCATCCGTGTCGATATGATGGAGCTGGCACAGAACATGGCACAGATGGCACCGCAGGATGGGCCGCGCACACGTTTCCCCTTCCGGGGCAACGAATCGCTACCCCTGAATGAAGCGATGCGCATGATGAGCCGCTTACAGCAGATGGAGGGGCTGGAAGATCAGTTTCAGGATGCACGGCGTCTCGATGACCTTAGCGCCATCGACAGCCAGCAGGTCAAAGAGCTATTGGGAGACGAAGAATATCACTCCGTCCAACAGCTCAAGGAACTGATGAAGGTGCTGGAGGACGCCGGCTACATCCAGAAGAAGGGAAATCGCTGGGAACTGACGGCGCGTGGCATTCGCAAGATCGGCCAGAAGGCGTTGCAGGATATCTTCAACAAGATGAAGCGCGACGGCTTTGGCCGGCATGTCAGCCCCTTCCGAGGCGTTGGCGGTGAGCGGACCGACGAGAGCAAAAACTATCAGTTTGGTGATGCCTTCTTGCTTGATCTGCAAAAGACGCTAATGAACGCTGTCCATCGCAGCGGCACGGGAACGCCGATGCAGTTGACCAAGGAGGACTTCGAGGTCTACCGCACCGAGTTCACCACGCAATCCTCGACCGTCCTGATGATCGACATGAGCCTGAGCATGATCTATAATGAGTGCCAGCCAGCGGCGAAGAAGGTAGCAATTGCTCTGGAGAGCCTGATTCGCTCGCAGTTCCCGCGTGATAACCTGTATGTCGTCGGCTTCTCCTCGATTGCACGCGAGTATAAGCCGAACGAGATCATCGAGATGAGCGCGGCAGACAACTCGCGCGGCACGAATATGGCGCACGGGCTGATGCTGTCACGGCAACTGCTCGCCAAGCATCGTGGGGTCAATAAACAGATCATCATGATCACAGATGGCGGTCCCACGGTCTGGCACGAAGAGCCGTATGGCTGGCAGTTCGGCATGCCGCCGAATCCCTTCGCCGAGCAGCAGACATTGTTGGAGGTGCAGCGCTGTACACGTGACGGCGTCACCATCAACACCTTCATGTTGTACGACGATCAATGGATGGCGAACTTTGTCAACCAGATCTCGGAAATCAATCATGGGCGCATGTTCTATGCCGACAAGGATAATCTCGGTGAGTACCTGCTTTTCGATTATCTGAACAATAAGCGTAAGATGATCTCGTAAGTAGTGGGTAGAGTCGATGTGCCTCCGCTCTTTTGAAGGGTGGAGGCACGTTTCGTGTGGCGATAAATCACGACGGACGCGATGATGCGATTTAAGGAATTGATCCGGGTATGGATGTGGCGACCAATCGCAGCGGACGCGATAGAATCAGGTCCCTATTTCACGGGGAATGAATTGCAGAGAGCCGGAATAGTTTGAGAAAGAGTATCATTGGGGGGAGACGAGCTTTAGCCTGTTTCTGGTTGTTGATGATGTGATTTGTCGATGATGTAGTAAAAATCGTGTGATTTTTAGTGTTTTTGAGACGTGCAGATTTGTAAAGGTGGATATTGTATTGACGAAGGAAGTTTCAGGGGTGTCCGAGATATTTTTGCAGGGGCTGCGGCGGTTGAGTGTGCCTGTTGAGGATGGGCGAGTGGTGGAGGCGTTTGTGCGTTATCGAGAGCTGTTGCTGGAGTGGAATGGGCGGTTCAATTTGACGGCGATTACCGATCCAGAGGAGGTGCTGGTGAAGCATTTTCTGGATTCGCTGGCGCTGTTGCAGGTGTACCAACAGCCACACGCATGGGTGCTGGATATTGGTTCGGGAGCAGGGTTTCCGGGGTTGCCGCTACAGATAGTGCGCCCTGAGTGGCGGGTGACGCTGTTGGAGGCGACGGGGAAGAAGACGAATTTCTTACGGCACGTGGGGGAGGCGCTGCAGCTTGACAATCTGGAGGTGCTGCAGGGGCGAGCAGAGGAGATGGCGCATCGCGGTGAGTATCGTGGGGCGTTTGATCTGGTGACGGCGCGCGCGGTTTCCGCATTGCCGACCTTGTTGGAGTATTGTGCCCCGTATTGCCGGGTGGGGGGGAAGATTATTTTGCCGAAGAAAGGCGATCTGGCCGTGGAGATTGAGCAGGGGAAACGGGCGGCGGCGGTGGTTGGTGCTGCGTTGAAGGACGATGTGGCGGTGACGCTGCCGGGGCTGGAGGATGGGCGGCGTTTGCTCATGTGGGGGCAGGAAAAGGGGTGTCCGGCTCAGTATCCCCGTAGCGGTTCTGCTATGGCGAAGAAGCCGTTGGGTTAAGTAGGTTGCTCTGCAATCGAGAGAAGTTTTGGAATTCACAGAATGAGAATGGCTCCCCAGCGAGTGGTTTGCCAGATGAATATTTGCCGTTCACCCTCCGTACAAGTCATAGATGGAGAGAGCTATGACTGGATGAAGGAGCGTCGCAATTGCGGCTTCCTCCTCTTAAGCATTGAACGAGCCAAAGGAGAGCAATTATCATGCAAGTAATGCGTATTCATACCTATGGTAGTCCCGAAGTAATGCACCTGGAAGAGTTGTCTCTTGCGGAACCAGGACCTGATCAGGTACGTGTGCGCGTCATGGTGGCAGGAGTCAATTTTTCTGATGTTGCCACTCGTCGTGCGCCTCATCCATTTCTGCGGAACGAGCTTCCCCTGGCTTTAGGAGGTGAAGGAGCTGGAGTTGTGGAGGCTATCGGATCTGCGGTGACAGGTGTTCAGGTTGGAGACCGCGTGGTATGGGCAGGGATTCAAGGCTCGTACGCTACCCACATTCTTGCTCCAATGCAGCAAGTATTGCCCATTCCCAGGACGATCACATTCGAGCAGGCAGTGGCGTTGATAACGCAAGGCAGTATGGCGCATGTCTTATCCCGTTCTGTCTATCCCCTCAAGCCAACCGACACGTGCCTGATCCAGGGCGTTGCTGGTGGAGTTGGTTTGCTCTTGTGTCAGTTGGCAAAGGTCAGCGGCGCGCACGTCATTGGAACTACTTCAACTGCTGAAAAGGCTCAGGCGGCCCGTGAAGCAGGAGCGGATCATGTAATTCTTTATACACAGGAGGACGTGAAGGCGCGCGTACGCTCTCTCACCCAGAGACGGGGAGTCAATGTCGTCTACGATGCAGTTGGGAAAGCGACCTTTGAGACAAATCTGGATTGCCTGACAATGCATGGAACTTTTGTCCTGTATGGGGCAGCAAGTGGACCAGTCTCTCCGTTCGATGTATCCACTCTCGCAAAAAAAGGCTCGCTGTTTCTGACGCAGGTCTCTCTCGCGCACTACATAAGTGCAGGAGAACTCCCCCATATTCTCCAGGACCTGTTCAAGCTTGTGAATGAAGGAACCTTGCATCTTCACATAGAAGCGACTTTCCCCCTGGCTGATGCAGCTAGAGCTCATGAAGTACTGGAGCGGGGGCAAACAATCGGGAAAGTGCTCCTGTATCCTTAAGGGGATCGGCGGAAGCGAGAAGGGGTGAGACTGGAGCTGTAGGAGTATCTCCTGCGAAGAAGTCGGCGAGGCAAGCACAAAGAAGTCTTACCTTGCCGAGGTGAGTAGACGCTGGGAAACAGCAGGGCCAAGAGACATGTTTGGTGCTCTTGCCTGATCTGTAGAGAGCTATGGTTGAAGTCGAGCTGTTTCAAGTTGTTGCGTCTCTGCGAATTGAATGAGTGCAGCTGCCGCGCGCTGTTGACCACCGGCTGCACGGGTAGCCTGCTGTAGCTGTTGAGCATGCTCACGGTATGAAGCATCTTTCGCGATACGTTCCACGGCTTCATGTAATGTAGTAGCGGTTACTTCATTCTTATCTAGCAGCAATCCTGCACCCAAATCTACTGTGCGCCGTGCATGCCATTGCTGCTCAAACTGTTGTGGGATTAAAACCATTGGGACACCAAAATACAGGCTCTCCATAACACTAATGGTTCCAGCGTGAGTGACAAATACCTGTGTTCGAGGGAGAATTTCAAGCTGCGGGACGTAGGAGGAAAGCAGGAAATTCTTCGGCACAGAACCAAGTTGGGCCAGATCAGTCTCCTTTCCTATTGAAAGAACAACTTGCCATGGCTGTTCACCAAAGGCTTCGAAGCATGATTGGTAAAATGCTAGTTGATTGGTCACAATGCTTCCTAACGAGATGTAGAGTAAGGGCCGTTCGCTCTCAAGCTTATCAAACGGGAAAGCAATTGTCTGATAGCGCGGGAGGATTGGCGGACCCACAAACAGATACTGCTCATCAAACGTCTCTCCTGCAGGCTGAAAAAACCTGGGAATGAAGACGATATTAGGGACCGATTGCCACTGTCTCATCTTATCGAAAAACGGCGATGGTGCAACATTACTGCCCATGCTCTTCGCCACTTGCTCAGAAAGATTGAAATGATTATTTGATGCGTATGTTCCGCGAGTAGAGACTGCGGGTATACGGAGTTCCTCAACCACTTCTCTGCCCCAAGCGCAGAGAAAGTCATATACAATCACATCAGGCCTATCAGTACGAACACGATCGATAACCTGTGGCAGGACATAGTTCACTTCCTCTTCTAGCATTGATCCCAACACACTTATCGAGAAGTTGTATCCGATAGCAGGTGCTGAATTATTTATTTTTGATTCATAGGGACGGAAGGTGGCTCCAGTTGCCTGTACAGAGGCGCGAAACTCCTCCGTGAGATAATAAAATACCTGTTGACCACGCTGTACGAGTTCTTGTGCAACAGCAAGTGTAGGATTG
>DAOUDD010000053.1:0-25185 GCA_034431765.1 Ktedonobacteraceae bacterium
GTGAGGTCAGATGTGTAATCATGAGGCCAAGGATGGAGGGATGGATGTAGTACCAGACCTCTCCATACTGCCCGGCCAGGTCGAGAATGTAACGGGCCGGACTTTCAGGCATATGCAGCAGAACGGCAAGCCCAATAATACGGCGTCCGATAATGAGTTCTGCATGAGGCATAAACGGGTGCATACGCATATACGCCCGATTCTGTGGAGGAAGTTCTAAGAGCATTGCCCGTTCCGATTTCCATAGAGCAGTGGAATAGTAGGGGTAGAGATGCAGACGAAGACGATTAATCTCGTCATAGAGCGGAAGATCGGTGATCAGTGGGACCGTGTAGTCATAGGGCAAACCAAGGTTCTTCAGTCCTTGCTTTGAGAGCCAGATGTACGAGGGTTTGTCTGAAAGCAGTTTTTGAGGACGAGCGATAAAATCGGCCTTTTGCCAGCGTTCCAGGGCATGGCGTGTAGCCGTAACACTCAATGGTGTTTGCTGTTCATCTTTTGCATTGTACCCTCCCAAGAAAAGCTGAAGATGATCAAAGCGAATAGTGTGCTGTTCTACAATCCATGTCAAGGCGGCAACATCACGCTCAGAAAGTCGGACTGTTCCTGCATCACTTCGGACGTGTTTGTGTCTAGGTGTTTCCACCATAGCATACTCCTTCCCACCACAAGGTGAACGTTCAGAGAATAATACAAGCACAACAACAAGAAAAAGATATCCTCTCTACTGGTTATACAGAACTGTCTTCTTACCTTCAGAAGAATCATAGAAGTGATACAGAAGTACTAGTACACCAAAAATAAAGTATAGTATAAAGGGTAGTTTTCAAATTTGACAATGTGATACAATGTTCATAAATGTTATACGGCTATGTTGTGTAATACGCGTATATGGATAAGAGATGCCCATCTTGCACTATCTTCCCATCTGGTTCATAAGGAAATTTAGAAGAAGTCAATTTAGACGAGTGAATGAATTTATTGACTTAATACGTGCATACACGTTAAATATGGTTGATATTTGTTTATTTATAAAAAAAAGAGTGGGATCTAGGTTCTATTCTAGATCCCACTCTTTTTATCTCTGTTTCTTCTAGAGGTCTTATTTAGCTTATTTTCAGCTTGCTTTTGCTACTCTGACCGTAAGCTTTTTCAATTGCTCACCTTTGATAAGTTTGCGTAGTGCTATAATGGTTTCCCTTAGTTCACGTTCCGACGTTACAACTACGTCATGCTGTGGGAACGGCTGTTCGCTTCGTAGGCGGAGGCTCCAACATGCCGCCTATTGGGCAGGGACATGTGGTGATACCGACGAATTAGCACCTCCGCTAAATCGAGGCTCCCTGTTATTGTAGGGAGCCTGCCTCGTGTGCCGCGAGTTTAAAGTTGGTCAGAGTAGTGCGCTTGCTCTCCTTTGCCCTTTACCAATCCTTTCGCCCCAGTCCAAAAGCCCCAAAGAACAGAGCCACTAAAAAGAGCGCTACGCCGAGAATGGCAACTTGCAGCAAAATACAGCCCAGGCCAATAATTGCCAGTAAGATGCTGTACAAAATAATATTCGTTGACTTCAACATACTATTCCTCGCTTACAATCGTGTATTTCTATAAGAATTGTCCTCACCTATAACAACGTTAAGATGTTAACGAGACCAAATGCGGCACATAAAGTTTTCGTTATACACACCATAGTTACGTTTTGAGAATGTATTGACACAACTGGCCTTTTTATGTCAATATCTTCCATGAATCTGTAAAGATTGATTTTTGTAATTGAAACAGTCCAAATGTTATTGCCTTACTTTCCTATTAAGATCCGGCTTGTTTATACGTCTATATATCACTACTATCGCTAACGAATGACCAAAGAGCATAGCGTTTTTCTCAAGGAGCGCCATATGAATATACAGAATGTAGAGACACCTGATCAGGAAAATAGTTCTACTCAGATGCAAAAGCCTCAGAGCGACTCTAATCCGTTTCCCTGGTCACGCTTTGTTATCCTAGTGCTGGCAAACATTCTCTATACAGTTATTAATAAACCAGATATTGGGTCGTTGCTCCTCTTTAATATCGTGACAATTGGGAGTATTGGCCTTTTTGAGCCAGTATTAGCGCATATTGATAACGTTGATAGCTGGCTTACCAATATTCCACGCATGTTGGCACCCTTCCTCCCATTCTCGCCAGGAGCAAAAAACCTCGCCTCTAGAAGGGTGCGCACAGCGCAAAAACATGCGAGGCGAACGCTTTTTTACTACCTTGCTATTCTGATAGCGTTGTGCTTTCTGCTGCAAAATATCGTGCTTGATCGCTTGAATGCGCTACGCGACAATGCTTGCATTCGCGTCGCCTTTCTCTCTGGCCTGTGCCCTTCGGGAATCGGCATTATCACACGTACTGCGCCGGATGGTAATCCGGTTACCGTAGGGCTTGTGACGAGTACGAATAGAGAGGCGGCACCGTTTGATAAATCCGGTGCGGGAGGCTCTGCACAGGAACAGGATGTAGAAAACAAGATTCTGCTTCAACAAGATGTGCAGGGACATGCGTGTTCAGGTCCGCATATCACGCTGGCTGTCACGACGATGGTAAGCCGCACAATCACAGATATCAATCTCTCGGCGGGGGTTGGGCTTGAGGATCTGCGTGGAGCCTACCTTGCACAAGCAAACTATAACAGTCAGGCAAGTCATAGGACAAAACTGTGCCTGGTGATCGCCAATATCGGCACGCGCGCCACCGCTGCTGATACACTGCCACAGATCGTAAAACAGCTCATTCTTTTTTCACAATTCGACGCGACGTTTCGTGGCATACTGGGCTTCCCCTTCAGTGCTCACGTTCAAGATGCGCTCAGCACGTTCCGTTTCTGGAACCGGACACACATTCCGATCATCTCCCCGTCAGCGACGAGCAACGATTTCTCCAGCACGCCCGATTTTGACTTCTACCGCGTTGTGTCATCCGATAGCTATCAGAGCGGGAAGATGGCACAATTCATTCGTGCCCATTTTATTCCAAATGCTGATACTCAGCAGTCTTTACCAACGATCGGGATTTTCTATGATGTTGGCAGAGGAACACAACAACGGCCCGATTCCTATAGTAATAGTCTGGCAACTGCCTTTAATGACGCGCTCCTGCCGTATCTTTCCGCAAATCATATCGTCTTCCAACCGTATAGTATTGGTGACAGCACCAGCGTCATACAAAGCGTGCAAGACGCTATCCTCAAGAAGCACGTGACGATGATCTTCTTTGCAGGCTACGCTGATGATATTGACGCTGTCGAAACGGGCATTCAATCGGCACAGCATGCCTCCAAGAGCGATACAGCTATCCCTGTCTTTGGTGGCGACGGCCTGTATGATTTGACCCGCTACATCAACAGTACCTTTTCTATCGTCTATTCCACCATCTATGCTCCACCGCTCAAAAGTGACATAGATATTGTGAAGGACTACAGGCAAGCTTTTTCTCAATCAGTGCTCACTCCAACTTCTACAACGATAAACGATTATACGCTACTTCCTCCACACGCCATCCTTTCGTATGATGCTGCGCAAGCATTTCTGGCCGCGCTCGACAACTCGCTCGACAAAAACTCGCAGGAGACGTTTAATCAAGAGCTAGCAACTGTGAAGTTCAGCGGCCTGAGTGGAAATATTGTCTTCCAGGGAAACAGTTCAACAAATCATGAAAGCGACCCCAGCGATAAAGCTGTTTACATTCTCTGTGCAGATCGCAATCATGCCATTCATGTTGCCGGGGCATATGGAGATGCAAACTTTACCTATCCGCCGCTGCAAAATGTTCAAGAATGTTCTGGAAGCGATCCTGCAACCGGGGGCAAATGATGCGGTAAGAAGCGCTTAATGGTGGCAACTTTGGGTCAGACACTTCGCACATAAGTGTACTAAGCGGTTCTTTTCGCGTCACAGGCAGCAGGAGCGGACCCCGCAGGCAACAATAGCCATTCATCTGTTACAATGGAGAGCAAAAACGAGGAGAAGTCCAATGCCTTTCGATCTCGAACGTGCTCGCCATGAGACGCCTGGTTGCTCACACGTTCTGCATCTGAACAACGCCGGCTCTTCGCTGATGCCTCAGCCTGTACTCGATGCCACTGTTGCCCATCTCCAGCTTGAGGCACAGATTGGTGGATATGAAGCGGCGGCTCAGCACAAAGAGCAGCTTGAACACGCCTACGATGCTGCCGCCACGCTGCTGAACTGCTCGCGCGACGAGATCGCGTTCGTCGAAAACGCTACGCGTGCCTGGGACATGGCCTTCTACTCGATCCCCTTCCACCCAGGGGACCGTATTCTGACGGCGATGGCTGAATACGCCAGCAACTATATTGCTTACTTGCAGGTCAGCCAGAAGACGGGAGTGCGTGTTGAAGCTATCCCTGATGACGAGCATGGTCAGATCTCGTTGGATGCGTTGCGTAACGCGCTCGACGAGCGTGTCAGGCTGATCGCCATCACACACGTTCCGACCAGTGGTGGACTCGTCAATCCAGTGGTAGAAGTAGGCAAGATCGCCAGGGAAGCCAACGTACTCTATCTCGTCGATGCCTGTCAATCAGTCGGGCAGATGCCTATCGACGTGCAGCAGATCGGCTGCGACATGCTCTCTGCGACAGGGCGCAAGTACCTGAGAGGACCACGTGGCACAGGTTTCCTCTACGTGCGCAAAGACGTGCTCGAACACCTGGAGCCACCCTTTCTCGATCTGCATTCAGCTACCTGGGTCGCGCGAGATCGCTACGAAATGCGCTCTGATGCCCGCCGCTTCGAGAACTGGGAGACGAATTACGCGGGCAAAATTGGCCTTGCCACAGCCATCGACTACGCCTTGCAATGGGATCTGAATAACACCTGGCGACGCGTCAAGACACTGGCCTATCAACTGCGCTCACAGCTCAGCCCCATTCCAGGGGCGATTGTACGTGACCGGGGTATTCAGCAGTGTGGAATCGTCACCTTCACGCTCGATGGCAAAGAGCCGGAGGAGATCCAGCGGCATTTGCGTCAACAAAACATTAACGTCTCTGTTGTCGTGCGCAATTCAACGCTCCTTGATCTGGAAGCGCGCGGACTAGACAAGCTCGTACGCGCCTCCGTGCACTACTACAACACAGAAGACGAGATTGCACGCTTCTGCGCAGAGATCGAAAAGCTGGCCTGATGATGAAGTACTTACTTCATCATCACCAATGGGCGAAAACGCAAGAACTTATCACCAAGCAATGCATCATCCGGCTCCACACCATGCATCGTGCGCTGCATTAAAAACTTGTTGACCTCGCTTAAATCCTTATTCTGTTGGTAGATCGCCACCTGCCGATCAGCGCCAGTGCCCTCTGGATCATCGAGGAGGTTGCGGATATAGCTCATCTCGCGTCGGCTCCCAAGCTCCTCAACCACGTCATCCACAAAGTCCAGCAGTTCACGAATGGAATCGCGCATGCTCAACGTGCGCTTACCAGCGAAGTCGATCACTTCTGCATCCAGGCCGTAACGCATTGCACGCCACTTATTCTCATCGAGATAGTCGCGCGCAAAGACGGGCACCTCTTCTCCACGCTCGTGGAGCTGCGTCAACTTCGCCACCATCGCCTGACAGAGAGCAGTTATTGCCAGCGTATCTTCAATCGTCGAAGGCATATCACAGATACGAAACTCGACGGTATCGAAGAAGGGATGAGGACGCATATCCCACCAGATCTTCTTGGCGTTATCAATGCATTTTGCCTCGATCAGGTCCTGCACAAAGCGATCAAAATGATTCCATGACGAGAACACTTCCGGCATACCGCTGCGCGGGAAACGCTTCCAGACCACCGAACGAAACGAGTGAATACCCGTCATACGTCCACCCCAGAACGGCGAGTTGGACGAGAGCGCTAGCAGATGTGGCAACCAGGTACGCACCTGATTCATAATTTTGATCGACAGTTCTTTCGACTCAACAGCCACATGCACATGCAGCCCGAAAATCAAAATCGAGCGGCCAACATCCTGATACTCCTCCTCCATCTCATCGTAGCGCTCTTTAGAGGTACGCACCTGCTCCTGCCATAACCCGCTCGGATGTGTGCCCGCGCTTACAAGCGCCAGACCCTCCTGCTTCGCCATCCGTGATAGTAAGGCACGAGCCGTATACAACTCCAGGCGTGCACTCGCAATGTCTTGTAGAACGGGGGTAATAAACTCAATCGTAGACTGCAACATCTCAGGCTTCACCTGCTCATTAAAAATAGGCTCAGCCTTCTCCAGAATACTCTGTGCACATGAGCACAGTTCACCGCTTTCCCGCTTGACCAGTTGAAACTCTTCTTCGATTCCAAGAGTGAAACGCTTCAGCATCCTGTCGCTCCTCCGGCAAATATGCACAACTCTGCGTCACGTACCTTTTCTACGCAGCGCTGTGCTAAAAAGTTTCCATCTCCTCCCATAACGGTTGACCCTGCACTATTATCTTACCCTTCGATCCAAAGTTCCGCAATTATCGATTCTACGACAATCATATATACTTGATGTATCCCTTCCAAACTCGGCAGCTTGATCGCTTCAGGTGCGGAGTGCTTCGACCCATGGCTGCATCAGCTCCTCTTGAGCAAACGCTGTACAAATATAGTATCCTAATAGAAAAGCGTTCTCGCCTCTTTGCCATCTATGGAAGATGGGCAAGCACAATTTCCACAAGAGGTTCAGACGGAGTGGAGGATTTCCATGAGCCGATTTCTCGATGCATTGGCCCAACGTGTTCTTATCTTTGATGGCGCTATGGGCACTAATATTCAACGCTATTCGCTTACTGCGGCCGACTATGGCGGCGAGGGGACCGAGGGCTGCAACGAATATCTCGTCCTCACTAAACCGTCGGTTATTGAGGAGATCCAGGCGGGGTTCCTGGAGGTTGGCTGCGATGTGCTGGAGACCGATTCATTTACTGCTAGCCGTCTCAAGCTTGATGAGTACGGCATTGGGCATCTGACACACGAGGTCAATTTTAGCGCAGCACAGCTTGCACGCCGCCTCGCGGACCGCTACAGTACAGCCGAACAGCCACGCTTCGTCGCAGGCTCAGTTGGTCCTACTGGTATGCTTCCCTCCTCCGACGATCCGCTTTTGAGCAATATTACCTATGCGCAGCTCGTCGAGATCTTCCGTGAACAGGCTACCAGCCTGCTCCAGGGGGGTGTGGATCTGCTGCTGATCGAGACCAGCCAGGATCTGCTAGAGGTGCGCGCGGCAATTACAGGTCTGCGCCGAGCTATGCGCGAGGTTGGACGCACCGTGCCCATTCAAGCGCAGGTCTCGCTCGATACAAGTGGTCGTATGCTGCTGGGTACCGATATCGCGGCGGTGATGACAACGCTGGTGGCGATGCGCGTAGATATAGTCGGACTCAACTGCTCCACTGGCCCCGAATACATGCGTGAGCCGGTACGTTTCCTGAGCGAACATTGTCCACTCCCAATCTCAACCATTCCCAACGCTGGCATCCCGCTCAACGTCAATGGACAGGCCGTCTATCCGCTGGAGCCAGAGGCGATGGCTCTAGCACTGCGCGAGTTTATCACCGAATTTGGTGTCAACGTTATCGGTGGCTGCTGCGGAAGTAGCCATGAACATTTGCGCGCTATTGTGCAAGCCTGCCGTACAGCTCCCCGCCATCCTCGCCCTCTCGCCGATGGCAACTTCAACAATAAGGATTTCAAGCGCATCACGCCCCCCTTCGTCGCCAGCGCCATCCGTGCGGTAGCTATGCAACAGGACCCGGCTCCACTATTGATCGGTGAGCGCGTCAATGCTACAGGGAGCCGCAAAGCTAAGGAGGCACTGCTCAAAGATGATTACGACACGCTACTGGCGATCGGACGTGAGCAGGTCGAGGGTGGCGCACATGTACTGGACGTGCAATGTGCTCTCACTGAACGCACCGACGAAGTGCAGCAGATGGCAAAGCTGGTGAAAAAGCTGTCAATGGGCGTCGAAGCTCCCCTGGTGCTCGACTCAACTGAGGCAGATGTCATTAAGGCTGGACTCGAAATCGTGCCAGGACGCGCAATCATCAATTCGATCAACATGGAGAACGGGCGCGTACGTATCGACAGTATTCTCCCCGCTGCGCTCGAACATGGCTCCGCCGTTGTCGCTCTGACTATCGACGAGATAGGCATGGGCAAAACAAGCGAGCGCAAGGTCGAGATCGCTCACGCTATCTACGATCTCTGTGTCTCCGAATACGGCCTTTCGCCCAACGCGCTTATCTTCGATCCACTTACCTTTCCGGTCACTACGGGACAGGAGGACCTGCAAACATCGGCGCTTGAGACACTCAACGCACTCACGCGCATCAAGGCGGAATTGCCAGGAGTAATGACAATTCTGGGTGTAAGCAATGTCTCATTCGGCCTTAAGCAACACGCCCGTGCGGTCCTCAACAGCGTCTTCCTCTACCACGCCGTCAAAGCTGGCCTCGATATAGCAATTGTGAATCCTACTCACATCAAGCCTTATGCAGAGATAGACAGCGAACAGCGCCAACTTGCTGACGACCTGCTCTTCAATCGCCCGGAGGCGTTGCCCCGCTATATCACCTACTTTGAAGAGCATGGTCCACAGAAAAATGAGAATGCAACAAAGGTCGATCCCACCGAAGGAATGGAGCCAGCCGAGCGCATTCAATGGCAGATTCTCCACCGCCGCAAAGAGGGCATCGAACCACTGATCGATGAGGTCGTGACCACTCGTGCCAGCACGCAAAATATCACCACCAATGATGCCGCAGTCAACGTGCTCAACACTGTTCTATTGCCAGCGATGAAGGATGTCGGTGATCGCTTCGGCGCTGGTGAACTGATCCTCCCCTTCGTCTTGCAGTCAGCCGAGGTGATGAAGCGCGCGGTCTCTCACCTGGAGCGCTACCTGGAAAAACAGGAAGGCTATACGAAGGGGAAGGTTGTGCTGGCAACAGTCTTCGGCGATGTGCACGATATCGGCAAAAATCTAGTCAATACTATTCTGAGCAATAACGGCTATACCGTCTACGATCTGGGTAAGCAGGTCCCGCTCAACACAATTCTTGATAAGGCCGTTGAGGTACAGGCCGATGCTATCGGTCTCTCGGCACTACTGGTGAGCACATCCAAACAGATGCCGCTCTGTGTCAAAGAGCTGTACAAACGCAAGCTGGACTTCCCCGTTATCATCGGGGGCGCGGCTATCAACCGCTCGTTTGGCCGCCGCATTCTCTTTGTCGATGAGCAGACGCCTGAGGCTACACCACAACCCTTTGAACCCGGCGTCTTCTACGCGCGCGATGCGTTTGAGGGTCTGGAGATCATGGATAAATTGACTAGTGATGCAAGTGCACGCACGCAGTTTGTTCAACGTGTCCAACAGGAAGCTCTTTCCGAACGGCAGAAGAAAACGGCAAAAGTTGAGACAGCGTCTTCCTCTCCTGCAACAGCTCTTGTACAACCCTCGGCAAGTATCAGGCCAGCGCTCTCGTTACCAACGCCGCCATTCTGGGGGGCGCGCGTCCTCGAACGGATCGGATTAGAGGATGTTGCTGAATGTATGGATCTCAACACGCTCTATCGCCTGCATTGGGGTGGTAAGGCGCATGGCGCTGAGTTCGAGCGGCTGGTCGAGCAGGAGTTTCGCCCACGATTGGATCGCATGCTGCGCGAGGCACGTCAGCAACGCTACCTGCAACCACGTGCGATCTACGGCTACTTCCCGTGCCAATCCAGTGGCAACGAGCTGATAATCTACGATCCACAACCCTTCCAACAGCGCAATGGCCCAGCGCCAGCACAACGGGAACTGGCGCGTTTCCAGTTTCCCAGACAGCACGAGCGCGACCGCCTCTGCCTGGCCGACTACTTCGCCTCTGTGCAAAGCGGCAAGATCGACACGGTTGCATTTCAGATCGTTACGATGGGCCAGCCAGCGAGTGAAGCCATTGAGCAGCTCCAGCAAGCGGGCAACTACTCGGAAGCCTACTTCGTTCACGGTCTGGCAGTGGAGATGGCGGAGGGCCTGGCTGAATACACCAACCGCTTGATACGTCGTGAACTCGGCCTCGATCATTCTCGTGGGAGACGCTATAGCTGGGGCTATCCAGCAATTCCTGACCTGGAGGATCACGCAAAACTCTTCCAGCTTCTCCCAGCACCTGGCACTATCGGCGTGAACCTGACCGAAGCCTACCAACTGGTGCCCGAACAATCAACTGCGGCCATTGTCGTGCACCATCAACAAGCGGTCTACTTTGCCGTTCGTGCACCCGCTGAAGTTGCCAGTGTGTAATAGAAAAAGCAGGGCATAGTTCTTTCTGTGCCCTGCCTTATTGCTTACATCTTAGCACCTATTCGTCATCGCTGTCATCTGGACCCACAAGAATAGGTGGCTCAGGCTCCTCCGATGGGTCCTCATCGTCGCAGCCAAACTTAACCCCCTGACTCATATTCCCCCCCAATAATTTCTTACAGAGAGGAGACACGGATGACAATGTGTCTCCTCTCCGTATGAGCACTGGTTATAGCATGTCTTTTCCTTTTCTTCAATACATTTCGATGTCAGTTTTTTCATTTTTGTCTGTTTTTATATGACAATTCTTTCATGCGGCTTGTGTTCTAATCGGGTTCGGCCGTATACGCCTCTAGCAAAGTGTGATATACTGTTCTACAGAAACATGACATACAATTTGGAGAGAACAGTGAATATTCGCCAGCACACCTGTACCTGTCTCTACGTTTCCAAAGGCAACCGTACCAGGTAGCTCAGCCCTTTGGAAACGTAAAGACGTGTTCTCCGACACGCTTCTGCCCATCCCTCCCCGCACGTTCTTCGCCTGAGCTACAATCTCCACATCCACTTACCAAAGGTATATACATTACTATTATAAAGAGGAGGTAGTTCATGCCTACCATTTCAGAAAAACCAATTTACCTGTACAATACACTGACACGCCAGAAAGACCTGTTCACGCCGCTCCACTCGCCTCAGGTCGGCATCTATAACTGCGGTCCCACGGTCTACAAAGATATTCATATCGGCAACTTGCGCGCCTTCACTACCACCGACTGGCTGCGTCGCGTGCTCGAATACAATGGCTACGATGTCTACCTGGTACGCAATATCACTGATGTCGGCCACCTCCACGATGGGGATGATCCACGCGGTGGACAGGATAAGCTTGAGCACGAAGCGCGCACAAGTGGCCGCTCTGCACACGAGATCGCTGCATACTACATCGAGCAGTATCAGCGCGACACGACAGAGATGAATATCCTTCCTCCTCACCAGTCACCAAAGGCCACTGACCATATCCCAGAGATGATTGCACTGACTGAGCGACTGATCGGGCGCGGTCTAGCCTATGTTACCGATGACAACGTCTACTACGATGTCAGCAAGTTTCCCTCCTATGGTGAACTCTCCGGCAATACAGTGGAAAACTTACGCGCCGGCGGCCATGGCCGTGCGCAGATGGAGATTGCCGAGGACAAACGCGCCCCCGAAGACTTCGCACTCTGGAAGCACGGCGAGCCAAGCCGCCAGATGAACTGGGAAAGCCCCTGGGGAACTGGCTTCCCCGGCTGGCATATCGAGTGCTCTGCCATGTCCGCAAAATACCTTGGTGAACAATTCGACATCCATACCGGCGGCATAGACCTGGTCTTCCCCCACCATGAGGATGAGATTGCACAAAGCCAGGGGGTGCTCGACAAGAGGCCTGTACGCTACTGGGTGCACAACGAGTTTCTCGATTTCGGTAGTAGCAAGATGTCACGTTCGCTCGGCAACGTTGTTCTGCTGAGCACGCTAAAAGAGCGCGGCATCGAGCCGATGGCCTACCGTTACCTGCTGCTCACCGCCCACTACCGCTCTAAGCTGGCCTTTACCGAGACCTCTGTCCAGGGGGCACAAAATGCGCTTAACAATCTACGTGAGGATCTGGCAGCACTGCCAGCGCTCTCTGAAGCTGACCTCGCTCAGCCCTGGTCAGATGAGGCAGAGCGCAACCGCAACGCGTTCCACGAGGCGATCAACAACGATCTGGACCTGCCGATAGCCATCAGCATCACGCGCGAAGTTGCGCGAACTGCTAAGATAACGCCTGCTGAGCGGCGTCGCCTGCTGCTCGACTTTGATCGCGTCCTCGGATTGCGCCTGGATACAGTTGCACCAAAGGCACCACGTGTCCTGAGCGAGGAAGCGCAACTCCTGATCAAAGAGCGCGACGCGGCTCGTGCAGCCCGCAACTGGAAAGAATCCGACCGTCTGCGTGATAGGCTCAAAGCCCTCGGCTTCGAGGTGCGCGACACCGCAAAGGGCACCGAGGTAGTATAACTACCAGGGAATTGGGGTACAATACAGAATTATGAGTCATCCCAAATGTAATACTGCTGGCGAACGTACTGGTTCACAAAAGCTGTTCGATTTTCTCTTCGTTGGCCCTTGCCACGCGCTTCAGAGCCTTCATAGGGACCAGCATTCATGGCGTCCGTTGCCTCGGAGTTCACAGATGATTGCACCTAGCACTCACGTTCGCCTGCAATATCTTCTAGGGTTACGTCGCGTCTCACCTCATCAGGAGTTGCGAATCCACGACGCATGACGTTTCAACATTTGGATGGCTCATAACTCAAGTTGTCACGCACGGACTCTTTGCAGTCCTTTTCCAATAACCTCAAGGAGGGGTTCATGGTCGCCTGGTGGAAAAAAACACTGCTCACTGCGGCAAGCCTGACCGGTTTTGCTGCTGGTAGCTACTACTTGCTCTCTCGTCGCCCTCTCCCGCAAAAAAGCGGCACCCACGTGCTGAACGGGCTGCATGAACCCGTGAAGATCGTGACAGACCGCTACGGCGTGCCCCATATCTATGCCCAGAACGAAGACGATCTCTACTTTGCTCAGGGCTACATCCATGCCCAGGAACGGCTCTGGCAGATGGAGGTCAATCGCCGTCTGGCAAGTGGACGGCTCTCCGAACTCTTCGGCTCTCTTGCACTGGAGACCGATCGCTTCTGTCGCCGTCTCGGTATGCATCGTGCGGCTGCGGCTGCGGCTGAACAGCTCTCACCACACAATCGCCGCGTCCTCGACGCCTATGCCAACGGTGTTAACACGTACATTGAGACAAATGAACACAAACTGCCCGTCGAGTTCACGCTTCTACGCACAAAGCCCGCTCCCTGGCAGCCGATTGATACGCTACAATGGGCAAAGTTGCAGGGCTGGAGCTTGAGCGGCAACTGGGAGAGCGAACTGATTCGCGCTAAATTGGTTGCTAAGCTTGGCCCTGAACGAGCGGCGAAACTGGAAGCCGGCTACGATCCAAATCACACGCTGATTCTGCCTCCCGGTACTTCCTATCAGGGGATCAATCTTGGACTGCTCGAAGAATACGCGAATATCAAGGAATTGAGCGGCTTCGGCTTAAGCGGGGGTAGCAACAACTGGGTTGTCGATGGCACGCTGACACAATCGGGCAAGCCGATTCTCTGCAACGATCCACACCTTGGGCAGGCCGCGCCTTCGATCTGGTTCGAGTGTCACCTCGTGGCAGGTGATATCAATGTCATCGGTGCAAGCTTTCCCGGTAGCCCTGGCGTCATCATCGGGCACAATCAGTACATCGCGTGGGGCGTGACCAATGCTGTCTCGGATGTCCAGGATCTCTACATGGAGAAGCTCAATCCAGCCAATCCGCACCAGTACGAGTTCCAGGGCAGATGGGAAGAGGCGCAGGTCTTCTCTGAAGAGATTATTGTGAAAGGTCAGGACAAGCCGGTTATCGAAGAGGTACTGGTGACGCGGCATGGCCCGATCATCACACAACTGCCGCAATCCTCTAACGGCTCTACGACTCCGGCCGAGCCGCCGCTCTCCCTGCGCTGGACCGGGCTGGAGCAGACGCGTATTATCTCTGCTGCGCAAAATCTCAACCGAGCGACCAACTGGCACGAGTTTCGTGATGCCTTGCGCGATTGGGATAACCCGCCACAAAATTTCGTCTACGCCGATATCGAGGGCAACATCGGCTATATCATGGCCGGCGATATCCCCATTCGTGCTCAGGGCCAGGCGCTCCTCCCCTCACCAGGCTGGACGGGCGAACATGAGTGGACCGGTACCATCCCTTTCGACGAGTTGCCGCAGGCGTACAATCCTGAGCAACATATGTTCGTCACTGCTAACAACCGCGTAGTCAGCGACTCCTACCCGTACTACATCTCTCATGAGTGGCTCAACGGCTATCGTGCGCAACGCATCCGCGATCTGCTGAACGCAAAGGAAACGCTCACCGTTGAGGATATGGCAAGCATACAGGCAGACCAATACTCGCTGCCTGCCAGCGAGATCGTGCCACATATGCTGGCTATTCCAGCCAGTACACCGCTCAAGCAGGCCGCGCACGATATTCTGCGTACCTGGGATTTCGTGCTCTCGCCGACGAGTATCCCGGCCCTGCTCTATACGACCTTCTTGCGCAAGCTGCAACAGCTCACATTCGATACTGTGTTTGGCGACGATAAAGAACTGGCCTCTAGCTACTTTGGCGTGGGCGCGACCTTTATTCCCGCCCTCAACGGCTACGCCAGCCGCAGTATCCCACTGCTGATCCGTATGCTTCAGGAAAAGGATGATACCTGGTTCAGCTCCTCCGTTATGACCAATGGACCAACCTCCTGGTCGGATGCGCTCGAACGAGCACTCGACGCGACTATCGAGGACTTGCGTGCGCGTCTGGGTGGAAATATCCTGCGCTGGCAGTATGGCGCGTTGCATCAGATGACTTACAGTCACCCGCTCGGAGCCGTCAAAGCGCTGGAGCGCTTCTTCAACCGTGGTCCCTTCCCATTTGGTGGAGACAGTGATACCGTCAGCATGGGCAACTCCTCGCCAGCCAAACCGGAGGAGGTCATCGTCGTCCCCTCGTATCGACAGATCGTGGATCTTGACAACCTCGCGAACTCGTGCTCCATCCACGCCCCCGGTCAATCAGGTCATCCCGCGAGCAAGCACTATGACGATTTCATCCCATTCTGGCGCGAAAACCGCCACCATCCCATGCTCTACGATGATGCGACGATAGAGACAGAGGCGGAAGGAACGCTCCATTTCTCCCCGAAAAGACCCTCGTAACGGAAAATTTTACATTTTCGTGAGAGTTTCTTGAGATACGAGAGGTATACTATTTATTGTGAGGTCAGAGTGAGTCACAGGCTCTGAACGCATAGCAAGAGGCTTGTCAGGAATAACAACAGGCCTCTTTTTTTATCCACTTCATACTATTTCTGCACCGACTCCGCAATCTCCTGCGTTCTAAAAAAGGAACAATCATCCATTCAATTTCGTTTACTATGTAAACAACAACACAGCAGGAGTTTTTCTCAATATGCAATCACCCAAAGGTTTCTCACCCTCACAGCGCCCATCCTGGCTCCTTCTTCCCTTGCGCCTGTTCCTGAGCATCACCTTTATCTACGCGGGCCTGCAAAAACTGTTCGACCCACAGTTCTTTGACCCAAGAACGGCTGGTTATATCGGTAAACAGATCATAGGTTTTGCACAGAGTTCGCCCTTGCACGACTTTCTGCTGCAGGTCGCGCTTCCACATGCTACGCTCTTTGGCCTGCTCGTTGCCTACGGCGAGATTGCAATCGGTCTGGGAACGCTGGTTGGCTTACTGCTGCGACCCGCTGCGTTTTTCGGCCTCCTGCTCAGTCTGCTCCTCTTCCTCTCAGCCACCTGGAGCATCTACCCCTACTTCTACGGCTCCGACATCGTCTTCGTCTTCTGCTGGCTCACCCTCCTCCTCAATGGTCCCACAGCCAGCGGCCTGCCAACGCTCGACGAATTTCTCGGTGTATACCTGCTCCAACACACACCACCCCAACAGCAGCAGAAACGTGCACAACTGCTACACTTCCTGCTTGGCATATCCATTCCATCTTCAATTGTTCCCACTCAGAACGAAGCATCGACCAGACGCACGTCAAGGTCAACACAACGGCCAGGGAGACGTTACCCCGCATCGCGACGCAACTTCCTCTTCGGCCTCTTCACAGGCGTTGCTGGCATGCTCAGCCTGACCGGGATAGCCTATGCGTACCGCGTCCTTACGCAGCATGACACACCCACTTCCTCCAACAGCACACCATCCTCTGGCACATCACAGAATCCGCTTACTCCACCACCTTCCGTCCCAGGAGCAAGCCCAACAGCCACAACTACAGGCGCATCCATCGCGAAGAGCAGCGCGGTACCACAAAATAGTGCTGTCACCTTCGCACTCCCTTCCGGCACTAATCCCGGCATCCTCGTCCACCTTCCCAGCGGACAATTCGTGGCCTACGACTCAACCTGCACACACGCTGGCTGCCCCGTGGACTACGACCCCGACAGCCACCTGCTGATCTGCCCCTGCCACGGCGCACAATACGATCCCGCGCAACAGGCCGCTGTCGTCCACCGACCCGCCCGCTCGCCCCTCACATCCGTCGCTATCTCTGTCGATAGCGCAACAGGAAATATAACGCTTACACAATGAAGCATTATGCCTTCTTACTCGTGTGCACCTGAAAATTGAACTTCCCCTTACTCCTCAAGAGGCTGGCTAGGACTCACGTCGTAGACATGACAGCAGGTCATACAAGGTGTCAGGTTGCGTGGAGGAAAGCGACGCAAAGGACTTCGCGAGTACTTCATTATACAAAAGAAGACATAACTGTTCAGGACCTTCTGAACAAGTTACGATGTGCTTTCAGGGGCGATCGGAATTTTCTTATTCTGATCTTGGTCTTCATATTTACTCAACAGAAAGAGGAGAACTGGGGAAATGAGAAGATAGACTATTGACAAAAGAAGATAGGGAAGTCGGAGAGCAAAGAGCGACCCAAAGATGGTAGCTCCTTTATTGACAAGAATTCCTCCCCAAAGCATTCCAAGAGGAGCCATGCCTCATGAGAGAAAACGAAATGTAGTTCCTACTCGACCTAGCAGGTGATCGGGTACCGCTCTTTGCCGTAATGAGAGGCCAAGAACACTCCAAATAATCTCTTTATATTTACCTCTATTGCTTTTGATTTTCAATATCATACCTTTACCTGCATATGTTTTAGACAAAAGTTAGATAGAAGATGTGAATTGCCTCTCTTATTCAAAAGTGGGAAAGCTTTGGCACACCTCCCCCCTCTTGACAATCCCATAACAAACAGCTATACTCAATATAACAGATAGCTATTTGAGGTTGCAAGATGAATTTAGCGGAAAAGATTAAACACTTACGTGAGGTCGAGGGCGAGCTGCGCGGGCTGAACCGGCCTATGACGCAGATGGAGGTCGTGAAGGCGATGCAGGAAGAGCTGAGCGAAAGCATCAGCCAGGCCTATCTCTCACAGTTGGAGAGCGCCCGACGGCTTCATCTGACTGCATCCAGCCGCGATCTACTGTCGCGCTTCTTCAAGGTCCATCCTGGTTACCTGGTCAGCGACCCCACTGATTATAGCACAGATTTGCTGACCGATCTGGAACAGGAGACTGACCGGCTGGAGACGTGGCTGATTGCAAATGCGGCAGAATGGCGCTCGGAGCCAGCGCTGCATGCGTTGCTGCAACAACTCACCGACGTTCCAGACCCACGCCGCTATCTCGCTGTATTCAGTAGCTTGATGTCCCTCTCTTTAGAGGAACTCGAAGCAATCGCCGAGGCCCTGGTTCCACACAAGGATATAGAGACTGTCGAATAAGCTTTTTCATTGTCATTTGATGTTTTTATCCCATCTACGTTTATCTCAGTAGTCAACGATGTACAGAGTGCGCACAGGGCAAAAGGACAGTCTTCTTCGCTCTCCTCCTGTTCATCAATGATGACAAATTTCGTTAAAGAAGGTGTCCAATGAGACAGAGTCAGCAGGATGTTCCAGGCGCATGGCACAAAAGACGGGAGACGCACTTCCATCTCAGGCCACGGCGCTCTCCCCTGCTCCAACGCCATCCACTTCTGGTCGCACTGACCCTGGTAGCAAGCGCACTGCTACTTGGGCTAAGCGGTCTGGTGGGCGAGAGTCTGTTTCCGGTCTTTTTTCTGCTTGACACACCTTCCCTGCTACTTTATCTTCTGCTGGCCTTTGTCCTGGGGACGTGTGGAGTCCTTGTTGGTATCATCGTGATGCTTGAGGCGCTTGATCGCTACCAACTTCAGCCAGCACTGGTTCCGCAATCAAAGGAGCATAAGGTATGATTGCAACTGACCCACTTTCACTGCTGTTTATCGGCTGCTTTCTTGGGGGCTTGCTCTTTACGCTGATCCTTGCATTCGTGGGACAGGGGCACGGCATCGCTCATCACGGCGTTCACCTTGATGTTTCTCATGCGCACGCCGTTCCAACCGGGCATGCTGGCCCACTACCATCAGTTTCAGGTGTGCATACAGGTACGCATACACCTATCGGGCACGTTCCCCACGCAGGCGTACCCGCAACGCCTGCGGCACACACTGGACAAACGAACGTTCATCCGACCAGCGGCTCAGTCCAGCAAGCATCTATGCATGCGTTTCTTGCCTTGCTCAACCCTTTGAACATTGTGCTCTTCCTGCTCGGCTTTGGCTTTTTCGGCTACGTCTTTCACAACACGACACACTTCGGTCTGCCTCTACTCTTGACGCTCTCGCTGCTCTGTGGACTCGTTGTTGCGCTAGCATTGATCATGCTGCTCAACCGCACCTTCGGTAATAAGAGTGCAGTAACTGTGCAAGATGTTTCTGACCGGACGGGACTGCTCGGCAAGGTAAGTATCACTATCCCGGCCAATGGCGTCGGTGAGATTCTCTATGTCTCGCCCGGCGGACTACGCAAAAGCATTCCTGCACGCAGCATCACCGGCGAACGCTTTGAGCGTGACCAGGAAGTGGTCGTGGTAACGTATCAGCGTGGAGTCGCGGAAGTCGATACCTGGGAGCATTTCGTGAATATGGAAGAGTCAGGCAATGCTCCTGCGACTTCAGAAGATGAACAGGCAACCCTTAACGCACTGCTTAAAGACACACAGCGGACTGATCTCGATTACGCACTGCGCAAAGACTTCCAAAAGGAGTAAACACGTATGAGTTTACCAATTCTTATCGCTATACTTATTGCAGCTATCCTTTTTGTCTTAATTGTTATTATACGCATCTATGGCAGCCTGCTACGAAAGGTGGGCCCGAACCAGGCGTTGATCGTCTATGGCTCTGGCGGCACAAAAGTTGTTACCGGCGGCGCGGAATTTGTCGTCCCGCTCTTCCAGAAAGCTGATGTGTTTTCTCTGGAATTGATGTCCTTCGACGTTGCTCCTCAGCAGACTCTCTACACGACTCAGGGTGTTGCGGTCAACGTTGAAGCCGTTACACAGATCAAGGTGCGCTCCGATGAGCAGAGCATCAGGACCGCTTCTGAGCAATTCTTGAGCAAGAGCCAGGAAGATCGCGAAAACCTGATTCGCCTGGTTATGGAGGGTCACCTGCGCGGAATTGTCGGTCAGTTGACGGTGGAGGATCTTGTCAAAGATCCCGAGAGCGTTGGAGCTAAGATGCTGCGCACTGTCACACCAGACATGGAGAAGATGGGCCTGGAGGTTATCTCTTTCACTATTAAAGATGTGCGTGACGAGAAGGACTATATCACTAACATGGGTCGGCCACAGATCGCACGCATCCACAAAGATGCTGATATCGCTGCTGCTCTCGCACAGCGCGATACACAGATTCAGCAGTACAACGCTACACTTGAAGCCTCCGTTGCCCGCGCTCAGACCGAGCAGGCACGTGTGAAGGCCGAAACAGATTCGCAGGCGATACAGGCACAATCTCAGCGCGATTTGCGTCTCAAGCAAGCAGAGTTTGAGGCCGAAGTCAAAAAGCAACAGGCGACTGCCGACAAAGCCTACGACATTCAGTCGAACGTCACGCAGCAGCAGGTCATTGCTGAAGCGGTGCGTGTGACCGAGGTTGAAAAGAACGCGCAGATTCGCGTGCAACAGGCTGAAATTCAGCGCCGCGACCTCGAACTCCAGGCGACGATTCAGAAAGCGGCTGAGGCAGAGCGCCGCCGCGTTGAAACATATGCTGAAGCCGAGCGCCAGCGCCTCACTCTTGAGGCTCAAGGTCAGGCAGATGCTGCAAAGGCGCGCGGCTTTGGTGAGGCTGAAGCAACCCGCGCACGCGGTCTCGCCGAAGCCGAAATTCTCCGCGCTCGTGGTCTCGCTGAAGCCGAGGTCATTCGTGCAAAAGGTGAAGCTGAAGCTGATGCAATGAAAGTCAAAGCCAGCGCGTTCCACGAATACAACCAGGCGGCAGTTCTCGATAAGCTGCTCACCGGTATGCCTGATATCGTTCGTGCCGTGTCTGAGCCGCTCAGCAAGGTCGATAAAGTTACTATTGTCTCAACTGGCAATAATGCAAGTAGCGATGGCGTCGGGGCAAGTCGTCTTACTGGAGATATCATGAATATGGTGGCCCAGGTCCCTGCGCTCTTTGAGCTGCTCAGTGGCACTCAGATCGGTGATCTGCTCAAGCACGTTCCCGCCCTCAATTCAGATGCCGAGGGAAGCGCTAACCATGACGGTGCACGAGTCAATGGTACTGCTAATACTGTTAACACAACACCGTCACGCGAACAGTAATCGTAATAGAGGTAGGCTATCAAATTACCATGTAGGGGAGGACGTAAGGCCCCTTTCAGGGAGAGGTTTTTTGGAACTGTCGCGTAGGGGAGGGCCTGGTGCTCTTTGCGCCCTCCCGCTGCTGGGAGGCACCCATGATCACCCGTGTGCACCCCTACCAGGGCGACCGCAAGGGTCGCGCCCTACGCGCTTCCCAAACAACCTCCACGTGAAAGGCCCAAAACTCTCCCGCCTGTCGGGGTGCACAATGGATTTCCCAACTGCATCCCGGCCAGAGTGACCGCAAGGGTCGCGCCCTACGCGGTGGATACGAGTGGCATACTATAAATAACCGTCTCGTGTAGGAGAATCGCGCAGCTCCTACACTCACATTACAAAGGAATCCAGCTTATGAACTTGTTGGAACGCGTACTCACCCTGCTACGTGCCAACCTCAACACTGTCATTGAGAAGGCAGAAGATCCTGAGCAAGTTCTACGACAACTTCAGCTCGATATGCGCAACCAGCTTGTGCAGGTCAAAACGCAGGTCGCGACGGCCCTCGCTGAAGGACATCGTCTGCAACAACGGAGCCAGGAACGAAAAGCCGAGGGGGACAAGTGGCTGAAGAAGGCGGAGGTCGCGGTCCAACAAGGCAACGACGAGAGCGCACGCGATGCGCTCACACGCTATAACGATCTCAATCACCAGATCGGTCGCTACCAGCAGCAGCGCAAAGAGCAGGAACAGCTCGTTTCGACGATGCGCAATGCGCTGCGTCAGCTCGAAGCGAAGATTTCGGAGGTCGAGACCACCCTTGACCTACTCAGCGTACGCAAACGCAATGCCCTTATTCAACAACGTGTCTTTGAGGCCCTCAACAAATCGGCCAATCCCAAAGATAAAGAGCGTACACACAAAGTGCAGGATGCCGTCGCCGACGCTGAAGCACGCGCTCAAGCGCTCGCTGAGCTTCATCGCCGCGACCTTGAAAATCAGTTAGAACAGGTCTCGAAGGAGCAGGAGATAGAGAAGCAACTTCGTACATTGAAAGCAAAGAAACAGACACAGCGTCAAGAGCAGCCACCACTACTTCCAGGCGCGCATGCACAGACGGCACCCCTGCTTCCACCTCAACCACAACTGGACAATCCAGTGCGCCAGACCGGACCTCTTTCCCGCCGCCCTGATCTCTCTGCCGAACTGAGCAATGGCAAAGATCTGGACGTTGAACGCCTGCGCAAATTGCTCAATCTGCCACAAGCGGGCGATGCTTAATATGCATCCCCGCTCCAACGCCTACTTCGGGAACAGTACCACGAGCAGAATGATGACGCCCATAGCAATAAAACATCCCACAATAAAGGAAAACCAATAATTTCTTCGCTCTTCCTCTTTTTTCTGCATTTCTTTGTCCATTGTTGTATCCTTCTACTTTAACGCAAAGCTGCGCTAATCGCCCCCGCGACGTTTGTCATAATTTCTAGACACTCTGCCAGAGAAGTCTCATGCGTGGTGATCAAAGCGAGGAAGGCTTTCTTCTCGGCTCCAACCAGGCGCAAAAGCACATGCCGGGTCGCAGTTGTCATCGCCACTTCCTGATGCTCGCCCCACTCATCTGGCTGCAGCGACTGGAGTATCGTTTTTTGAATTGTACTCGCCTGCTTGCACAGCTTTGTGATATCCATATCATCAATAGCGACCTGGGCAATCGCCTGCCCATCCAGGCTCACTACGGCTGCGGCGATAAAGCCGGCGATCGAATAGCCCAATGTCTGTAAAGCAGAGACGAGCGCAGCATAGTTCCTGCGCGCGGCCAGCCGTTGCGCACGTAAAACAGAAGAAGGTGCAAGCGGGCTACTCTCCTGCACGCTCTCAGTATTCTCGGTTGAAGAGAGTGCTGGCGCGCTGGTTTCTGGGAACATCCCGCTCAACACACGCGGCGTCTCTCCACTGGCGGGACTCGCTGCCTGTATACGCGGAACTGGCCGCGTTGATTGTATTGGAGCCATCGGCATCGTCTGCTGTAGCGGTTGAGATGGAGACGAGAATGGCTGCTGAGGTTGAGATATCCCCCACTCTGGAGATGATGGAGGAGACGAACGTGATGGAGATGGTCCCCACTCTGGCGACGATGCTCCTCTCACATCACCCTGAGAGGAGAACAGCTTTGCCCACTCCGGTGATGACGCAGGACCCTGACCTTGCTGCACTTGAAACCCACTGTTTCCCTGCCATTCTGGTGAAACTTCTTGAGGTGGTGAGAAAGGAGCGGCTTCTTGTCCCCTCGCTGGTTCCACTTGTTCGCTTGCCATACCTCTCGGCAATGCAGCCGGCCAATCGCTCGACCACTCCTTTGGTGTGGGTACAATTGGTGTAACCGGAGTAGCAGAAACGGCTGGCATATACATCGAATCTGGCCCTGTCGGTGGGAACGGTGTTGGAGACGAAGAGACTCCAGGCGCGTTTGGCTGCTCTCCCAACTGTGGCTGTAAAGAGGATAGTGCTGGCGTTGGTGATGTCGCTTGCTTTGTTAGCCAGGAAGGCAGCTCAAGCGGATACTCTATACCAGCATGCTCCTCGGATGTATTCTGCTCACTCTGTGATACCTGCGTATTTGTGCTATGTATGCCTGCAAATGGTTGTAGATCAAGCGGAAACGCCGACGATTCTGCAACATCGGAGGACGAGGAACCTGCACTATCTCCCTGTCTCCTGACGCTGCTCGTCTTTCCGGTACGTTCCCACCATTCCTTTGTACTGGCAGGCCCCGCCGCACTGTCCATTCCCGTCTGCGGCTGCATCGCTACCGCACCATCTACCGGCCCGCCCTGTCCCAATTCATCGGGGGTAAGGATAAATGGACGATCATCAACATCCAGCTCACTCCCATTCACCTGTATCCCTGACGCTGACGTTGTTCTTGTAGTGGGCAGGGCCGAATTAATGGCCCCTAATGCTCTCTGCTCTCCAGTATACTGCAAGCGGTCGGCATACTTGGTGCGGTACTGCAACGCCTGAAAGATTAAGCGTGACAACGGCTGCGTGACATTTGTACGAATTTGCTCATCCCAGGGATGCTGCGTGACCGTACCATTTTTATGAGCAGCTAACGCGAAAAAAGCCTCCTCGCCCCGCAGAATACCATACTCTGCCCAGACAAGCTCACCATTTTGAAAGAGCAGCATGCCGCGTTCTTCCAACCCCGTATTGATCAGCAACATAATACTCTTGCGACTCATATTAATGATCTGGATCACGTCTAACAGATCAAAAGAATCCAGGCTGGCCGAAAATCCCGTCTGCTGCAACAGGCGATGCAGCTCCTCCTTAAGAAGCCGTAAATCCAACGGCTTCTCCAGGTAGCCAACTGCGCCACACTCGAACGCCTGCAGACGGAGGGCTGCTGAATTGGCTTCGCCAATGACGATAGTACGGCTACTCGGTCGATAGCCGCGTAGCCACTGTAACAGCTCCAGGCCATCAACTCCCGGCATCTTTAAATCACAGATCACTACATCATATTCTTCTGACCAGAGGACACGTACAGCTTCAGCACCATTTGTCACCCCACGAACAGTATAGCCATCCTTGCGCAGAAAACTTACCACATTTCGATTCAGCGTTTCATCATGCTCGACCACAAAAATACGCCAGATATCAGCCATTATTTCTACCACCTGAAACAGCACTCTCTGTTTCGCTGATCAACGGAGACACTCCTTTTCCGCTCCTGACGAGGTCCTCTCCCCCGCTTGGTTTTCTTCTTCTGAGAAGAGTGTATCATGACACTCTAGCTCTGACAAGATTTTAGAGTCGAGTACCAGAGAACACGAGTTGTAGGAAGCGAGCTTATGCTCTCGCTGTACATTTATAGTGGCACTTTCCCATTCTCACTCACGTCTGGCACCTACTCCAACAGTATCATCCACCACAATCATTCATACGGAGAGCTTACTTCCTCAACTGAAGAGATAGAGGCCACACCACAACTGCTGAACGCTGACAAACTCTCAATATCGATATGCCGGATCACCCTGATCCTTGACAATCCATGTTACATAAGCATGAAACAAAGGATGAACCGGTAAAGAGAGAAGGTGCAGGAATTTTCAGATTCTCTCATATTCAACCAATAGCAACAATATCTTAAATCGAACAAAGCGACTTGAAATCTAATAACGGCAAGATATTTACATCTGAAACATTATATGGTAGAGTATGCTCTTGCAATATCTACACATGTGCTATAAATACCAACCGTGCTACCTGGAACAGTTCTTTGCACTCATTTAAAGACAAATTTTTATGCAAGATCTGTGTAGCTAAAGATTTTGTTGAACTTTAGCTACAGCTAATTTCTTGATTGATAAGCTTTATATCTTTTAGATAAGATATAAAGCTTTCAACTGAATTTTTCTTGCCCCCACAATCTTAGAAGGAAAGGAATGTAGTGACTATGCCTGGAAGCGATAAAATTAACTATCCTCTTAATCATATGTATGATACA
>DAOUDD010000054.1:0-10801 GCA_034431765.1 Ktedonobacteraceae bacterium
CTGACGCTCGTGAGGAAACGCGTCGCAGGAGAAGGTGGTCCAAGCCAGCAGACGGGTGCCCCAAAAAGTGTCAGGGAGAGAGACCCCCACCATGGGCGACCGCAAGGGTCGCTCCCTACGCGCTGTTCCCTCGCAAAAACCTCTACTTGAAAGGCGCGCTTGCCTCGCTCTTAAACTGAATAGGAGTGAGGCAAGCACGCTCCCTACGTACGATACATCTCTCCCCTCATTGGACGGTGGTCTGCGCTGAAATGTATTGGTTGCAAGTGCCACCTGCGCGCAGTTCACATCTGCCGATGGCGGTTGAAATGAATCGAGGCAGAGTAGCAGGGTTACTTCCCGACGTTGAAGCGGAAGTGGGCGATGTCGCCGTCCTGGACGACGTAATCTTTGCCTTCGAGACGGAGCAGGCCGCGTTTGGTGGCGACAGCGAAGGAGCCACATTCGATGAAGTCGGGGAAGCTGATGACTTCGGCACGGATAAAGCCGCGCTCGATGTCGGAGTGAATCTTGCCAGCCGCTTCGGGAGCTTTTGCGCCGCGTGTGACGGTCCAGGCGCGAACCTCATCTTCGCCAGCGGTGAGGAAAGTGATCAGGTTGAGCAAGCGGTAGCCGACCTGGATAACACGGTCCGCGCCGAGCTGGGGCAGGCCAAGTGACTCCAGGTACTCCTGTGCATCCCCCTCGTCCAGTTCGGCCAGTTCCGCTTCGAGGCGTGCGGAGACGGCGGCTACTTCCGAGCCTTCTTTTCTGGCGTACTGTGCGACACGAGCGATACCTTTCAGTTCGTCGTTCAGGCTCGCCTCATCAACTGCCTTGCTTGCTGAGATTTTTGCCAGCAGGTCCTGTGCATCTCCGAGCACGTCTTCGCTGACATTGAGGACGTACATGCGCGGTTTCATGGTGAGCAGGAAGAGCTCGTTGAGCAGGACGTGATCCTGCTGGGAAATTTCGAGCTGGCGTACCTGCTGTAGCTCGTTGAGGGCGGCCTGCCAGCGCCGTAGGGTCTCCAGTTCTTGCTGGTACTTTTTGTCGCCGGACTTGGCGGCGCGCTGAGTGCGCTCGATACGGCGCTCAACGGAAGTGAGATCGGTGAGCGAGAGTTCCGCGTTCAGGCTCTCCAGATCGCGCATGGGGTCGATATCGTTGTAGATGTGCGGCACATTGTCGTTGCGAAATGTACGGAGCACGATCGCGAGAGCGTCAGCGTTGCGGATATGTCCCAGGAATTCGGCGCTCAAGCCCTGTTTCTCCTTGCCGGCCTGGGTAGATTGGCCCATGCCAGCGACGTCAACGAACTCGACAGTGGTTGCCGTCACCTTGCGCGGATGAAAGATATCCGCCAATGGTTGCAGGCGTGAGTCGGGGACCTGTACCATTGCCACGTTTGCCTGTACTGTGCTGGTGGCGTACCCACTAATAGGCGCGCCTGCCTTTGTGAGTGCATTGAACAGTGTTGTCTTCCCACTTTGAGGAAGGCCGATAATTCCTATTGTAAGAGCCATAAAAATTCTCCATAAAAGGTTTGTCTTCCATTATATTCGACTTGACGGAAGAAAGGCTAGACACTACAATATCTATGGATATTTGTGACTTTTTTCAGCGTAGAGGGAGATTCTTCATGCCATTGTACGAGTACTACTGTTCGGATTGCAAGTCCCGTTTTGAATTGCTCGTGAATCACAAGCACGCGGACGATATTGTTTGTATGAAGTGTCACAGTGAGAAGGTGCGTCGCTTGCTCTCGGTTTTTTCGGCCAGGCGTGGAGTGGGTGTGGATGACTCCTTTGAGGATGGTGCGCCAGCTACTGGTGGTTGTGGGTGCGGTGGGGGTGCCTGCGGCTGCAGTTAATACTACTTTTTGATAGAGATAATCAGGCTATTGGTATGTTTAATAAAGTGAGTTACTCGCGTGGACTGGTTGAGGGGGTTGTGCTCTATATGCTGGGACGGCTGGGCGCATCAATCTCTCCCAGCTTCTTTCCTGATTGGACGTTTGTTGCAGTTCCTCTGCTCTTCCTGGCACTGCAATACCTGGTTCCCGCATTCTGGGCCACCAGACGTATTGCTTCGACAAAGCGTGAGCGGCTAAGCAAGCGTTTCTGGCTGCTCGGTCCACGGCTGGCGACGATCTGCCTGGCTCTTGATGTGTTAATAACTCTGAGTATTGGTCCAGCGCTCGGCCAGTACGAGGTGCAACAGGGGCCAGTGCTGCTACGCCTATTTGCGCATGGCCCGCATGCAATCTCGTTCTCCGATTTCGCTCGTTATGAGCTTAGAACTGCCGCTCTGCTCTTTGCCTTCTTTACAATGTTTGTTGTCTGTACACGATTGGCTGGGGGTGGCTTTCTCCGTTTTACCATGCCAGCAGGCAAAAACCGCGTTACGCTGTAGCCCTTGTTGCTTCTCTCTTGTACATTTGTTACAATGACGAATGAAAGGTCAGCTCTATTTTTCTTGCATGGAGAGAGGAAAGGGACGGTAGCAGCCCGTGTCGAAAGTGTACGCAATTGCGAATCAGAAGGGGGGGGTGGGAAAGACCACCACCGCTATCAACCTTGCAACCTATCTCGCAGCGCTGGGAAGCAAGGTCCTGTTGATTGATATGGACCCTCAGGCGAATGCCTCCAGCGGCATCGGTGCGCTCAAGAATAAGAGGCAGCAGACGATTTATGATCTGCTGGTGCAGGAAGATGATGAGCTTTCGATTTTTGATATTTTAGTGCCTACGGAGCGGCGTGAGCTCGTTGTAGCTCCGTGTACGGTTGATCTTGCAGCGGCAGAGATAGAACTGGTGGGAGCGCTGGCACGCGAGCATCGCCTGCGTCAGGTGCTGGAGCCGATTCGTGAGCGTTGCGATTATATTATTATTGATTGTCCTCCCTCGCTTGGCTTGCTCACAATTAATGCACTGGTTGCCTCTGATGGTGTTGTTATTCCGATTCAATGTGAATACCTGGCCCTGGAGGGTTTGACGCAACTGCTCAACACCGTGAATATTGTCAAGAGTAAGCTCAATCCTGCCCTTGCTATTGTCGGTGTCGTGCTGACAATGTTTGATCCACGCACGCGGCTGGCAGGGGATATTGTGCGCGAAGTGCGCAATCATTTCGGGGATAAAGTGTTTCAAACGATTATTAATCGAAATGTGCGTCTGAGTGAAGCACCGAGTTTTGGACAGTCGATCCTGGATTACGATCCCACCTCACCGGGTGGATTGGCCTATCGTGCACTTGCCGAGGAGGTAATGGCCCGTGGCTAAGCAGAAATTCGGCCTGGGACGCGGGCTGGATGCACTGATCTCTGGTGCATCAGAGGTCCTGGCCCCGCAACAAGCTTCCTCTCCCAATACACAAGAAGCCGCTTCGCTTGTCGCAATTGAGAGCATTATTCCAAATCCTCGTCAGCCGCGGCGCATTTTTCGCGAAGATGATCCTAAACTGCTGGAGCTGAGCGCCTCTATTAAGGAACATGGCCTGATTCAACCGATTGTGGTAACGCGGCTCAATTCGTCTGCACCTTCCGCTAAACCGGATGAATGGTTCGGTTCTGATGATACACAAACGAAGAATGCGAGTGGTGAAACGGCGTCAGAGGATGCAGGGGCTACTGTTGCTTACCAGATTATCGCTGGTGAGCGGCGCTGGCGCGCCTCGAAGCTGGCTGGACTGAGCAAGGTACCGATAATTATCAAGGATGTCACGCCGCAGGAGATGCTTGAACTGGCACTGATTGAGAATATTCAGCGCGCCGATCTCAATCCAATTGAAGAGGCACTGGCGTATCAGGCGCTGGTGCAGGATTTTGGCCTGACGCAGGAGGCGGTGGCAAAGCAAGTGGGCAAGGATCGTACAACTGTTGCCAATTCTCTGCGCTTGCTGCAACTTGCCTCGAAGGTGCGCGAGATGTTGATGGGTCAGCCGGAAAGCTTCACTGAGGGGCACGCGCGTGCGCTGATTGGGATTACGCGTGAAGAGGATCAGGTTCAGGCGATGAATCAGATCATTGCGCTACGCTTGAATGTGCGACAGGCAGAAGAGCTTGCGACCCGTATAAAGGCGGCTGAAGATGTGGAGACGGCGGCGAAGAGTGTACAGACAAATCTTAAACGCTCTGCTGAGATGGTGGATCTGGAAAGTTCTTTTCGCGATGCCTTAATGGTCAAGGTGGATCTGAAGTGCAATCCTAAGGGGAAGGGGACACTGGTGCTGCATTTCAATAGTCAGGATGAGCTAGAAAGTTTGTATAGTAAGCTGGTCAAGCATGAGGAATGAGGCGATGAATCGCGGAGGCAATAAATCGGGGTGGACGCGATAAATCGGGTCCCTATGTGATGGGTAATAAATTGCCAATGAGTAATTTTTTATTTATCATTATGTTGCCCTTTTTGTGTGCCAATGCACACAAAAAGGGCAACATAATAAAGGGTTTAAGTGGTTGCGGAAGAAGGGCAGCAAAGTGAAGGGGGTTGTGAGCGGTGTAGGGGTAAGTGTGTAGTGGAGGGTGGAAAAGTTGTGATGAGTTGTAGGAAACGGTAGATGAGCACTTTTTTTGAGAGGGCACGGCGTAAATTGATTGTGGCACGGACGCAGTTTATGGCGCAGTTGCAGCGTTTTTCTAAGGATGAGCTAATGGTGGTTGCGCCTGGGGAGGTGTGGAGTCCGCTTCAAGTTGCATATCATCTTACATTGAATGATGCGTTTATGTTGAAGCAGGTGCGACGCGTGCAGGAGGAGGATCGGCCCTGTATTGAGCATATGCCGTATCTGAACCCGGAAGGCGCTGAGTTGACTTCTCTCCCGGCTTCGTTAAGAGAGGTGCTGGTCCTGATGGAAGAACATCGTCGAGTACTTTTCGTGCTGCTCTCTTCCCTTTCTGAAGACGCATGGTTACGTGCATTTTCTTATGGGGAGTCAGAAGAACATCCTTTTTTTCAACTGATCACACTCCTTGCTATGCAGGATCAGATGCATACGCAGCAACTCCAGGCGCTACACTCTTCGGTGCAACGATGACGACAGTGCCACGTGCAGAACATCTTTACCTGCTCCGCTGTCCTGTTTGTGCTACAGCGATGGAACGAGTGCAGCATGTGTTGCGCTGTAGTAATGGGCATGCCTTTGATCTGGCACGAGAGGGGTATGTCAACCTGCTGCGCAAGAAATTGTCAGGTGATGTGGGTGATACACGGGAGATGCTACTGGCGCGCCGTGCCTTTCTCGATCGCGGGTACTATCAGCCTCTAGCCCGGCAGGTGAGCGAGCTTGTTGCCCGGCATATTCGCGATGTTCAACCTGTCCGTGAGCGACCACTGACTATTCTGGACGCCGGGTGTGGGGAGGGATACTATCTTCATACGCTGCAAACGTTCCTGGATGCTCAGCACACGGGGACTGTTTGCCTGGGTATAGATGTTTCAAAGGAGGCTGTGCGACTGGCAGCGAGGAGTTATCGAGAGAGCTTTTTTGTTGTGGCTAATGTGAGGGAGCCGCTGGTTTGTGCCGATGGAGCTTTTTCGGTCTTGCTCAATATCTTTGCGCCGCGCAATCCCCCGGAGTTTGCTCGTGTGCTGGCACCCGGCGGATTGCTGTTGGTGCTGCTCCCAGGACCAGCACATCTACAAGAGTTGCGCACGAGGTTTTCTCTGCTTGCGATAGAAGAGAACAAGCAGCAGCATGTGCAGGAGCAATTTGCAGTAGGTTTTGAATTGCTCACAACGAGAACAATTACATATGGACTCTCTTTATTGAGTGAGGATGTTATCAGGCTGGTCACGATGACTCCGAATCATCGGCATCTATCGGATGAGCAACGCCAGGCGATGGGAGAGGTTACTATTTTGGGGACTACTGTTGAAGCTGTGGCGTTGCTCTTCTTGCGCAAGCGATATTAGGAGTAACGAACAGAACTCAGCCAGATTAGTACGAATTTCAACGTTATGAGAGGATATTCATGTCTTTTTTACTAGAACGTGACAACTATCCATCCGTCCATTCCCTGTTTGAGGAGATTCAGTGGGAAAAACGGTGAGAAATCCGTCGCCATCTTTGCGTTGCTCGCTTCGTATGATATACTAAACCCGTTGTCCCAGTAACGCTCATTCTTGAATCTCGCTAAGAGTGTCCGTATCCTTAGAAAAGTACCGTTTTTTGGCTTCACATGAGTAGTATTCACTCCAGATGGGATTGTCCTAAGATTCGTGCAAAAGGCGGAGAAAGTTGTCTCTCTCAGGCGATGCTCTAAGAGGCATTGAGAGCACTTGAAAAGAAAAGGGAGAACGAACCGTGTCTATGCAACCCGCTTCAAGTATCATAGGAGGGGTGGAGGGTGGTAATCAGCCCGGAATGCAGCACACAACGAGAAAATTACTGGCAACTCAGGGGTACGTTGTAGGGATTGAGATCAGTGGAAGCGGAGTGCGCCAGTCGGTGGCTCTAGCAGACCTGGATGGCAATATTTTGTATCGTACTCGTCGTCCTCTGAAAGCGGTCCCCGATAGCCAGACCGTCTTAAGGAATCTGGACGAGATGCTACAAGAGGTCACGTTGCCAGAGCGCATCGTTGATGGGCGTATCTTGCGTGTAGGGGTTGCGGTCGGCGGGCTGGTAGATGCCAAAAAGGGCATCGTCCAGATGTTACATCATGCTTCGGGCTGGGATAATTTCCCTCTCCAGGATTATTTTTCTGAACGGTTGCAGGTTCCCTGTATCATTGACAACAACGCGAATGCTGCTGCGCTGGCAGAGGTGGAACGTGGCGCGGGTGTTGACGAGCGAGTTGTGTTCTACGTCGGGCTGGGAAGGGGAATTGGTGGAGGACTGGTTGTGCAAGGGCGTATTTATCATGGCACGACCAGTAGTGCTAGTGAGATAGGCCACCTGTTGGTACAAGAGGATGGGCCACCCTGTTCCTGCGGAGGGTTCGGACATCTGGAGGCAATCGCCTCTGCGCAGGCAATTGTACAGCGTATGCTCCACCTGTCTAGAGAAAGCTCGAAGACAGCAGATGCGATTGGACGGCTCACCGATAACAAGCCCGAAGATTTAACCGCGCAACAGGTTTTCTCCCTTGCAGAGAAAGGCGATATGGTTGCACAACATATCATAAAAGAAGTGCATACATATCTGGGCAATGCTCTGGTGAATATCGTCCATATTGTAAATCCAAGTATGATCATTTTAGGAGGGCCGGTTGCTCTGGCGGGGGATGCATTGGTAGGGCCACTTGAGCAACATATTCAGAAGTTGAGCCTTCCCAGTGCGAGTCAGTCGTTGCGGGTCGTGCCAGGTAGTCTTGGCTCACAGGCTAATCTTGTTGGCGCGATCACCTTAGCGCTACAGGATTTATAGTGCGTAATCTTGAGAGGCTCTTAGTGGAAACAGGACAGGTCATTCAGCGACGCTACCTGCTACAGCGTCTGATCAAGCAGGGAACAACCTGTGCTGTCTATCAGGGATTTGACCAGGTATTGCAACGTGTGGTTGCTATAAAAGTCGCTGCACCTGAGTATCAGAGCGTTTATCGTGCAGCCCTTCGTATGACAGCCGCGTTTGCTCATCCAAATATCATTGGATTTTATGACCTGATTGTTGAGCCTGAGGCGCTCTACATTGTGCAAGAATATGTTGATGGAGCCGATTTTGCCGAACTTCTACAGGCATATCTGACACCGTCGCAAGTGGTGGAGCTGGGCATGCAACTCTGTCAGGCTTTGCTATACGCGAGCGCATCATCGCGGAAGGTATGCCATGGTGATCTGACACCTTCCGCTATCATTCGTGATCGACATGGAATGGTGCGTGTGAATAACTTTGCACTGCCCAGCGATGCCTATTACTTTGCGTCCTGGAACGTTGTTGGTGGGAGTGGGGAGGCGCTCTCCGATCCTGAACTCGCCCCTGGGAAATTGAGTGATGGACGGCGGAGCGACGATGTACGTGCGGTTGGATTACTCTTATATCAACTGCTGGCTGGTCGCAGCGGTGATGTCACAAAGATTGAACCCTCCCCCGATGGAAAGCTACGTTTTGCCCGTAATGCTCCCCCTGAGGTATGTGAGGTGATTGCACGTGCCGTAGTACGTATGCATCCTCAACACTTCACTACTATAGAATCCCTGTATGCTGAATTGAAAACGCTAGCGCAGTCGCTTGAGATGACGGCACCATCTCTATCTGACCCTGGTCTACCTTCAGTCAACGAAGCCGCGCAGATGCAGCACTATTCGCCAGCTCCGACAGCTCCTTCATCTGGTCGTTTAGTAACAGCGCTCCCTGTACAAGAGAGTATGGCTGACATCGAGCTAGTATCTAACCTTCAGACAAACAAGCGTGTAGCAGCAGTCGAAGTGCAGCCGGTGTCGATGTCAGGTATACCGGCAGGGGTGGGCGTCTCTGATATGCCAATGAAGCTGGTGGAAGCTCGCCGCGCGGCTTATACAAGTCAGCCAAGGATAGCAAAAGAGACGGGCGAGGAGCCACGTCTCAATATATTTCTGCTATTACTTATTGGTCTAGTGCTTTTTGCTGTGTTTTTTGGATTGGGGATACTGCTCTCTCACCTGATCTTTCCGTGAAGCTCAGCATTCCTATCTTTTCTCAAGTTGATCATTGACGAGTCCGGTTACAGCTCCCCAGATAACATGTGCAGCAATCATCATCAGGTTGCGTTTAGGTGGTTCATTTGTAGCAGCAGCATCAAAACGTCCAAGTGGCATCCAGCCTAGGTAGCTTGCAGCCCAGATCAGAATACCAAATAGAGAACCCTTGAGAAGAGGGGGCCATTTGAGACGTTTCGTTACGTTCGCATAGATCAAGCCGGTGCTGGCTCCATAGCCAAAGTGAGCTGCAATACTTGTGCCTAAAAGTTGGGGCTTGCTCAGATTCTGATCTGTATCTGTTCGTTGGGCAAACTCGCGTGTCAACTCTTCAGGCGGGAGAGCGTATTTTTGTCCAGGTGGTAGGAGGCGCTGCATCGCCAGCATAAAGAGCGTCATTGGAACGGTGGCGACGAGTCCAGCAATTGCTCCTGGCTGCATAGTGAGCAGCCTTTCTAATGGAAATGAAGAAGATTGTTCTTTCATATACACCTCTTATATGCATACGTTATAGTAATCGTTACACTCTCTACACGTTTGAGCCTGGAGATTCGCTTTACGTTGAAGCAGGTTTCCTATTAGTGCTACCATGCTATCGTACTATCACGCTATGCATTGCCAAAGATAAGAGCAGCGATAAAGACGAGCGCGCCTCCACCAACGACCTGCACCATTGACTTAAACCAGCCTGTGCCAAAGTAACGATGACGGATGGCCGCGATTACAATCAGTTCGATGGCAACGACAACATAGGCCAGAATGAGCGCGGTCTGAATATGCGTCACCAGGAATGGGAGAGTGTGCAGTGATCCACCGAGAAAAGTCATGAGTCCCGTAATGCCACCCCGTACTACTGGACTGCCACGGCCTGTCAGTTCGCCATCATCTGAGAGCGCCTCAGAGAAGGCCATACTGATACCGGCTCCGGTGGCTGAGGCCATCCCAACCAGAAAAGCTGCAAATGGGTTATGTGTGACAAAGGCAGTCGCAAAGATCGGTGCCAAGGTCGAGACCGAACCATCCATCAGGCCAGCCAGACCAGGTTGTACAACGCGTAACAGAAAATCATGTGATTTATCGTCGTTACTACCAATGGCATGAAAAATCTCACGTACTTCTTGTATGGCTGAGTTTGATGGGCGTGGCGCATTCTCAACTCGTTGCTCAACATTGCTGCTCTGCTCTCGCACCTGCGTGATTTCAGCTTCATCTTTCATGAATAATCTCCTTCAAATTCTACACAAAAATCAATGCGCCCATCTTGTTAGACGCAAACGGATGCGCTTCTCAATGCTAGCACCGTTCAGTTTTGGGTAAGCAGTTGTATAAAAAAGGCTAAAGAGGTACATCTTTCGCGAAATGAGCAACATTCTCTTGCTCCGAAAGGCAGACAGAGCATTGTCCATAGAGACGTAGTTCATGGGAACGTAGTCGGATTCCTGCGGCCTGGGCTGCCGCTTGTAAAGCCTCTTGTGAGAGTGCGACATCAACGGGAACATCGATAAGAGCACCACATATGGTGCAGATAGCATGATCGTGCCGCGTTACACATCCATCGTAGCGTGCCGTCTCGTCATCAGCATAGACCTCTTTGATGTAACCCTGCTTGACCAGGTTATGCAGAATGCGATAGACACTTGCCAGACCGATACGTGGGCGCGCCCCTCTGACTTCTTCATATATCTCTGCTGCTGTTGGATGGCGTTGCGAATCTCTGACTGTGTTTAGCACAGCCTGTGCATTCGTATTAAGTGTCTCTTTCATAGTTCTCTGTATCTCTCACCTTAGGTTGTCCTATACACGCATCTTAGCCTTTGCTAATAATGATAATCATTCTCACTTTCTGTTGAAAGTATATTCCATGTTCAACGAACTGTCAAGAAGCGGGAGCGTAGAAAGGAGAACAACGGAGAGATAGATCAGCTTACCTGTGTACGGAGTTAAATTTGGTGAGGCTCCGTATACTTAATTTGAACTGGTTATAAGAGTAATCGCCTATAGATAGGAACAACGGTGTTCTATCTTACTATCTCTACTCAGACAGTTCAGATGTTCATTTTTTAATTGTGTAGTGGAAGGACTACCCGACATCCAGATGATTGTAAGAGCATCGAGAAGCACGGGGGTAGCTACCGGTGTCGCTGCTCAAAGTGCACTCTTTCTGCGTGTTTGAGGTAGAAGAAGGGTTTTTGAGTGATGCATCAA
>DAOUDD010000055.1:0-28432 GCA_034431765.1 Ktedonobacteraceae bacterium
GGCCAACGGCCTGCTCAAAGCGGTCAATCCCAAAACGGTGAGAGAGTGGATCAGCCGCTATGAGCAGGAAGGGATCGAGGGGCTGCGAGTCAAACCAGGGCGAGGGCGCAAGCCTTCTTTTTTTCCCTGTGCACGGGGCGTCCGTTTCGTCTAGTGGTACCCATGTTCCCAATTGACACCCAATTCGTTAACAGAGTCCGACTAAAGATTCATGCCCCCTGAAACTTCTATTCTCTGACCGTTAACCCAGCGGGTATCCTCAGAAAGCAAAGCCGCGACGAGACCGCCAACATCTTCTGGTTGACCAATGCGACCAAGAGCGGTCTGCGAGATAGTATATTGGCGAACTTCTTCGTTATTACGCATGACGCCACCTGCAAAATCCGTTTCAACGCCACTGGGAGCGACCGCATTCACAGTAATGCCTCGCGAACCAAACTCAAGTGCCATGTAACGAGTCAGCACGTCTACCGCACCTTTCACTGCTCCATAGACACTATAGGCAGGATAGGAAAAGCGCGTAAGGGTCGAAGAAATGTTGATAATTCGCCCGCCATTGGCCATTAAAGGGAGAAGCGTTTGTGTGAGGAAGAAGACTCCTTTAAAGTGAACATTGACCAACTGATCAAATTGCTCTTCGGTTGTCTCGGTAATGAGTGCATGACTATCAAATCCCCCATTGTTGACGAGGAAGTCAAAATCATCCCTATTCCACGTGCGTTTAAGGGTCTCCTTTACCATATCTGCAAAAGAGGCAAAGGACTTTGTATTCGACACATCGAGTTGCAAGGCTGCAGCTTTGCGACCGGCCTTCTCGATCAAAGCGACCGTCTCATCCGCTGCTTCTTTTCTGTTATTATAGGTGAGAAGAACATCTTGTCCTTTTGCGGCAAGATCTATTGCTATCGCTTTTCCAATTCCACGGCTCCCGCCAGTGATAAGTGCTACGTTCATGAGCATTCCTTTCAAAATCACGTCCTATTTTCTCCCATCAACGCTTTGCATGGAAGGGTAAGGCACATTCATGTGTGATAGAATTATGCAATGAGAATGATACTGGAACCAGGAGCCAAACTATGCTGGTATAAAAGCTACCAGGATAAGGAAGAAGACGATGAATGAGCAAGAGCGACGAGCAGAATTAGCCAGTTTTTTGCGGACGCGTCGTGAGCGCATTTCTCCCAGTCAGCTCGGCTTCCCAGAGGGAAAGCGCCGCAGGACACCAGGATTGCGCCGAGAAGAACTGGCCCTGGCTGCAGGAGTGGGGATAACCTGGTATACCTGGCTCGAACAAGGACGAGACATTACGGTCTCGGCTCCAGTACTGGAAAGCCTGTCCCAGGTCTTACAGCTCGACGCCGATGAGCGAGCACATCTCTTTATTCTGGCGAGAGAGCAGCTTCCTGCCACTCCATTTCCTGCGACAGAAACCGTTGACCCTGCCCTCCAACTCATTCTTGATTCAATGGGGGTCTATCCTGCTTACGTCGTCTGTCCACGGTGGGATATCATGGCCTGGAATTGGATGGCCTGTCAGGTGTTTGCTGATTTCAGCACAATGTCTCCCCAAGAACGCATTCTTCCCTGGTTTTTCTTCACGGATCGACGGCTACGCACACAACTTGTGGATTGGGAAGGAGAGGCGCAACGTACCCTTGCCCTCTTCCGTGCCAGTACCCAACGGTATATCGGAGAAGCATGGTTGACAGAACTTGTTACGGAGCTTAAACAGATGAGTCCAGAGTTTCGCGAATGGTGGCCTCGACAAGATGTGCAAGGAGCGCATACGGGACAGACACAACTCAATCATCCTCTCGTTGGAGTGTTAACCATGAAGGCAACGACCTTCAAGCTTGCAGATCATCCTGATTTACAAATGATTGTGTATACTCCTGTTCCTGCGACAGATACGCTGGCGAAATTGACCGCTCTTTCAACATCTGGGTCAAGACTTCAATTCCTTAAAGCCATGTAAAGATGCGGTCCTTTGTATTGCCCGTGCGGTACTCCCCTGGCGTTGGCCTGTGGCGCATAAGGACCGATGCCGGAGACAGCGCGTACCTTCTCGACGGCGATCCTCCCCCACTCGGTCTGGGTGGCACCGGGTTCGATCACGATGACAGTGATCCCGAAGGGCTGCAGCTCCATGCGTAGACAGTCGCTGATCGCTTCGAGGGCGAACTTGGTGGCGTGGTACCAGGAGCCAAGTGGGGTGTAAATCTTGCCGCCAGCAGAGGTGATGTTGACGATGGTGCCCATGCGCCGTTCGCGCATCTGGGGCAAGACGAGCTGGGTGAGTCTGGCGGCACCGAAGACATTGACCTCGAATTGGGAACGGGCTTCGGACAGGGGCACGTCTTCCAACGCACCATAGGAGGCGTAGCCAGCATTGTTGACCAGAACGTCGATCTGGCCTTCTGCGGCGAGGATTAGCGAGACGGCGGACTGCATGGACTCGTCATCAGTGACATCCAGTGCCAACGGCCGAATTCCGTGCTCTTTGAGGTGTTCCATCCGCTCGACTCGTCGCGCACCAGCGTACACCGTGTATCCGGTATCGGCGAGAGCCAGTGCAGTCGCTTCGCCGATACCGGACGAGCCTCCTGTAACGAGGGCAATTTTTGTCGTCATGGTTGTGATCTCCTTGTCCATAATTCCTCCAGAAAGAACTTCTGGAGACATCGTAGAACAAGACACCTCCTTGCGTCACTAGCAATTGATGCCAGTTCTCATGCAAATGATGCCAGCGAAAGCACGGAAGACGACAGCATTACGCACAGGAGCTATTACCCCTTCTCCCCTCCCTTACGCTGGCACGTAATCCAGTGCCTTTACAGAGGTCATGAAGGGTCTGAGGGGATTAATAAAAGATGGAAACTCCTCAGACTGTTCAAAGCGAGGATGAGCCTGTTCATCGGCCCACTCCACATACAAGGCTAACTGTGATGTGTTCTGTATCGCTTTCAGCAAACGAGCACTCAGGAAGCTTTCTTGCCGTTGTAGTATGGGCAAGACGCTATTGAATGCCTGAACAAATGCGTCTTCGCTGCCAGGATTTACTTCTATGAGAGCAATTTCTGTTACCATGATATTACACCTTTCTTGCTCTTCTCATATCCTTTTCTAAAGCAAGGATGGAAGAAGAGGGATAGAAAAACCATACAGTATTAAAACTGTTCCAGTACTATTTTGCCGATCATCGTTCCTTGTTGTACCAACGCGTGTGCTTTGCGTAGGTGAGAGGCGGTAATCGGTGAGAGCCGTTGTGTGAGGGTTGTCTGGATTGTGCCAGCATCGACGAGATCGGCTACAGCATTCAGCAGATGATGCTGCTCAATCATGTCGGGTGTCTGATATATAGAGCGAGTATACATCAGTTCCCACACATAGGTTACACTTTTGGACTTGAGCGTGCTCAGGTCTATCTTGCTACTCAACTCATCGATATTGCAGATCTTTCCTTGCGCTGCAATAATCTGTACAATATCCTCCCAGCGTTTATCCAGATTCGCGCCGTTCAGACAGAAGATGTAATCGACGGTTTTGAGGTCGAACTGCTTGAGTTGATCGACGAAGGACTGGCGGTAGTCAACCACGTAATCAGTGCCGTGATCTCTGGCCCACTGCTGGCTCTCAGGGCGTGATGCTGTTCCAATGACTTGTTTTCACTATCATTCGCCCTCAAAGGCGAGAAAAGGTTCACAAACAGAGAAGTCCTTTTGCAAGATCTTCGCTTTTTCCCAACGGCGAAGATCTGCTTTAGTTATACCTGCGTATTGGCGTTTTTGGAAGTATGCACAATTTTGTGGTATAGTACCAAAAAATATACTGTCAGAAGAATAGAGGTATGCTATGGCTACACTGGAAGAGATGGTGATCAGCTATGTTGCGGCCTGGGCTCAGATCAACGAGGAGGAGCGGCGCGCATTGTTAGAAAAGAGTTGGGCGGACGATGGCATCTACACCGACCCCACAGGAGAAGCAGTGGGGCGAGAGGAACTGATTCGCCACATTGAGAGTTTCCACCAGCAGTATGCCGAGTACCGTATCCTTTGTACAAGTGGAGTGGATGAGCATCATAGCCGATTTCGGTTTACCTGGGTATTTTTGAACGCTGAAGGACAGCTCATTTCAGAAGGGGTGGATTTTGGCGAAGTCGGCTCTGACGGCCGTCTGACCCGTATTACAGGCTTCTTTAGTTCGCCGCCTCCGCTTCCTTCTTCATGGCCTGCGGACCTGGCGCACTCAAACGCGCAGACCAACAGGAATGGTGACTGAGGGAGGGTTGAATATGCATAGATTTTCCTTCAGTATCTGCCGGATCTCTGGCGATTGTATGTGTGTTATCGCCACAACTTATAGAGTAATGATATACCATAATGACACCTAATATCGAGCTTTTTTCGTTGACATTTTGTGTTTGTGCTGGTATTCTTGGAAAAAGACAATTAATAGTTTGCCCGCGTTGAACGAAAGAGTATGAGTGCGACGGCCAACAGCGATCCGATAGCAGGTGAGAGATCGGAGCGGAGATGTGCACTCAGAACGCATTCGGAAGCGGTTGACCGAAGAAAGTTGCTGACGTGCGTTGTGTGCGTTAGAGACAAGTAGGTCAGGTGGGTGGTTTCCACGCAGAAAAGAACCGGTAAAAGTGGTCACAAATACGTTGTCACGAGGCTGTGAAACGTCTGCCAGGGTGCAGAGAGTGACAATAGGGGTGGCACCACGGGTTTAGCTTCGCTCACGGGGCAAGGTCTCCGTTTTTGAACTACGCTCGTCCCTTCAAGAATCTGGAGGGGGCGAGTATTTTTTTGTCCTCGCAATCTCTCCACAATCCCAACTTTTGTTTGCTGCTGCTTTTGCTGTTGTTAATTGCTAGTGAGTAACGTGCACCTTGACGGCGACAGGCGCGATGGGCGAGAAGACGGGCGCGATAATAGAGTTTAAGAAATTATTCCGGGTATCGTTGTGGCGATGAATTGCGGCGGACGCGATGGAATCGGGTCCCTCTTTCACGAGCAATGAATTGCAGGTAACCGAAATAATTCCTAAAAGAGCATAATCTGGCCCCTATTTTTTGCTCCATGAAAGGATAAACCGGTGTCGTTTGTCAAGGGAGATTATTGGACTTTTGTTACAATACGTTGCACAGCACGTCAACCAGCACGAAGAGCAGGAGCAAGATAGTCAGGAAAGAGGTGCGTGCTATGCAGATGCAATTGGACAAGATTCCTTCGGCGCTTGGGAGGTTGGGTTTGCCAGAGTGTGTTGAGGTGAGCGAGAAGATTGTTCCCGAAGAGGGGGCGGTGGTGCTGGTTGAGGTGCTTTCTGATACGGGGAAGAATACGCTGCTGGAGTATACGAGCGGGCGGATCGGCTTTCTGGTAGAGGGGGATATTCTGCCGGCGGTGCTGGGGAAACGGCGAGCGCTGCGCGAGTATAGCGGGGATATTCCACGGCAGCTTGCGGTTGGAGATGTGCTCTACTATCTGTGTGAGAGCGGCGTGGTGGGCGAGATTCAGGGTTTTAACGAGGCGTGGGGTGTGCCATTGCCCGTAAAGGTGCTGGGCAGCGTGGTTTCGGCGGGCCGTCAGCTCAATATGAAGGATGCAGCGATAGCGCGCCGCTCTAGTCTGGAGACGAGCGCGCCTATCATCGGTGTGGTGGGGACGTGTATGAATATAGGCAAAACGACTGCTATCTGCAAATTGATCAAGCACTTTAAATTGCAGGGACGCAAAGTTGCTGGCGTGAAGCTATCCGGTGTAGCTTCGACGCAGGATCTTGACAAGATTCGCGATGCCGGTGCCTCTCCCGTGCTGGGTTTTATGGATGCGGGCCTGCCTTCAACCTGTAACAATGCAACAGAGGTGGTTGAGGTCGCGCTGGGTATCCTGCACGAGGTGAATCAGAGCAAACCTGATCTGATTGTGGCTGAATTTGGGGATGGGATTCTGGGCGAGTATAATGTTGGCACTATTATTCGCTCGTCTGAGATTCAGAAGCACATCTGTTCCTTCATTGTCGGTGCTGGCGACCTTGTTGCGGCATGGGGGGCAAAGGAGATCATGCGGCAATATGGTGTGGAGGTCACCCTGATTACCGGACCAGCCGTGAATAATGATACGGGCGTACTCTATGTTGAGCAAAACTTCGGGGTGCCCGCTGAGAGCAATTTGCATGCGATGCCAAAGACAATCGGGTTGATCGAGGCTGAGCTTGAGGCTTTTGCACAGAAGGGGAAAATGGGTGAGGAGGAAGTTTCGTCGTCTTTGTCAGGACAGGAGCCTATCTCTGTAGTGGTTCAGTCGTAGTGGGGAGGAATGCAGATGCTTTCGCGGCGTGATTTTTTGAACACGACTGATTTTGCGCAGGAGGAGATTGGGGAGTTGATTGAGCTGGCGCTGGCGTTGAAGAGGGGGAGCGTGAGCAGGAGCCTGGCAGGGAAGACGCTGGCAACGTTGTTCTTCAATCCGTCTATGCGCACGCGCGTTTCGTTTGCAACGGCGATGTTTAAGCTGGGGGGGCAGGCGCTTGAGATCAATAGTCAGAATACCTGGGCATTTGAATATGAGGATGGGGCGGTCATGAATGGCGCGACCATCGAGCATATCAAAGAGGTGGCCCCGGTCCTCTCACACTATTGCGACGGGATCGCGGTGCGCTGCAGTGAGCTGGTCACGAAGTCGGCGCAGAGTGCACAGGTGGGGAGCTGGGCAGAGGCAAAAAGGGATACTGTGCTAAACAGCTTCGCGAAGTATGCCACGGTGCCGGTTATCAACATGGAATCGAACGTCTACCATCCATGCCAGGGACTCGGAGATGCGGTGACGCTGCGTGAGAAGCTGGGGGCAACGCAGGGGAAAAAGTATGTGCTGAGCTGGGCCTATCATCCCAAAGCCCTGCCGATGGCGACCCCGAACTCGCAGATGCTCGCGGCCTGCGACCTGGGAATGAATGTTGTCGTCGCACATCCTGAAGGGTGGGAGCTTGATCCCGAGATTCTGGGAATTGCCGCTAGCAGAGCGAGGCAGAGCGGTGGAACGCTAACAGTCGAGCACGAGATGGAGCGTGCGCTCGAAGGAGCCGAGGTTGTCTGCGTCAAGAGCTGGGGCGCGCTACACCATTACGGCAACTGGGATGTGGAATTGCAGCAAAGGAGCGGACTCAAAGATTGGATTGTGACCTCGGAAAAGTTGCAGCGGACCGCTCATGCATTGGTCATGCATTGTCTGCCGGTGCGACGTAACGTTGAGATCAGCGATGATGTGCTTGATAGTACCAGTTCTATCGTGATCGACGAGGCAGAGAATCGTCTCTGGGCGCAGATGGCGCTACTATCCACTTTGCTTTGAAAGGATAAAAGATGCAAACGGAAGCGATTGCGAGATTTTCCTCTGCTGAGAAGCGTCCTCGGCATGGGATGCTGGTATTGGAGGACGGGACAGAGTTTGAAGGACTGTCCTTTGGTTACGAGCAAGCATGCGCAGGCGAGGTGGTGTTCAGTACAGGGATGGTCGGGTACCCTGAGGCGTTTACGGATGCGTCGTTCAAGGGACAGATTCTCGTACTTACCTATCCGCTGCTCGGCAATTACGGTGTGCCTGAGGCTGAGTTGTGGGAGGACGAGTGCATACATATATCAGGCTTGATCGTCTCAAATTACATAGATACCCCATCACATCATCAGAGTAGGATGACATTAGGGGAGTGGCTAGGGCAGCAGCATATTCCCGCACTGGAGATCAAGGATACACGCCTGCTTACACAGCATATTCGCACGCATGGGGCGATGCTGGGGAAGATCGTTTTTGACGAGGACATCCCCTTCCATGATCCCAACCAGGAGAATCTAATTGCGCAGGTTTCGACGAGCACCTTGAGCGAGAGCGGCTCTGGAAGCAAGACATTAGCGCTGATTGATTGCGGAGCCAAACGGAGTATTCTGCATTGTCTGCATAAACGCAATGTGCGGGTGGTCACAGTGCCGTGGGACTGGAATCTGTTTGCGCCACAGAATCTCTTCCATTTCGACGGAATCCTTGTCTCGAACGGACCAGGCAATCCAAAGCACGCGCAGGCAACGATTCGTACACTGCGGATAGCGCTGGAAAACAACATTCCCACACTCGGAATTTGCATGGGCAACCAACTTGTCACCCTGGCGGCGGGCGGAGAGACGGAGAAGATGAAGTTTGGGCACCGCAGCCAGAATCAGCCCTGTCTGCTGCAGAACACACGGCGCTGTTACATCACCACGCAGAATCACGGCTTTGTCGTTGCCGATGTACCAGCAGGCTTTGAGCCGTGGTTTATCAATGCGAACGACGGCTCGAATGAAGGGATCAAGCACGCGAGCAAGCCGTTTATGTCGGTGCAGTTTCATCCTGAGGCAGCGCCGGGGCCGGTGGATACCGAGTGGGTCTTCGACTACTTTCTGGAGACGCTGAAGTGATGTTTTTTGGAAGGGGCGGGATTTTTTATGGCTTCATCTGCCTCCGCATCCTTTCCTCAATACACGAGATTGAAGGACACGTATATGACGAAGCTCTGGCAAAAAGGGTATAGCCCACATGCGACGGTTGAACGCTACGAGGCGGCACAAAATAGCGCCCTGGATATGCGTTTGATTCGTGCGGATGTGTGGGGTTCGCTCGCTCACGCAGCAATGCTTCGACAACTCGACATTCTGAACGAGGAAGAACATACGGCGCTCTATGAGGCGCTGTGCCAGATTCTCCAGCTTGAGAGGAGCGGCGAGTTTACGATTGAGCCCAGCGACGAAGATGTGCATACCAGTATCGAGAACTACCTGGCAAGCCGAGTCGGGGCCACGGGAAAGAAGATCCATACGGCTCGTTCACGCAACGACCAGGTGCTGGTCGATCTGCGGCTGTATGGGAAAGAGCGGCTACATGCTATCAGCGAGAAGTTGTTCGCGCTATGCACAGCCCTGCTCGCCTTTGCGGAACACCATGAGCAGTTGCCGATGCCCGGCTATACACATATGCAGCGCGGCATGCTCTCATCGGTCGGGCTGTGGGCAGCGAATTTTGCAGAGGCGCTGTTAGACGATGAGCATCTACTCACTGCGGCTTATGATGTGAATGATCAATCGCCGCTCGGCTCAGCGGCAGGCTATGGAGTGCCGCTAGAGATTGATCGGCAGCTTGTCGCGGATCAGCTTGGCTTTGCGCGTGTGCAGAATAATGTGCTGTACGCACAGAATAGTCGGGGCAAGATTGAGGCGGCGCTGGTGCAGGCTTTCACACAGATCATGCTCGATCTGAGCAAGCTGGCACAGGATACACTGCTCTTCACGACCACGGAGTATGGCTTCTTTAAGGTGCCACAGGAACTGTGCGCTGGAAGTAGTATTATGCCGCAGAAGCGTAACCTGGACGTAATGGAGCTGGTGCGCGCTCGTGCACAGACGATGCTGGCACTGCAGCAGCAGATTCTTGGCGTCCTTACCGGCCTGCCCTCTGGCTACAACATGGATTATCAGGAGACCAAGCGACCATTTTTTGAGGCGCTGGACCTGGTGGAGGAGAGCCTGGAGATCTGTGCGCTGGTCGTTAACAATTTGCAGGTGGATAAAGAGCGCCTGCTTGAGGCCTGCACATTTGAACTGTTCGCGACGGATCGCGCCTACAAGCTTGTGACAGAGGCGAAGCTGCCTTTCCGCGATGCCTACCGGATCGTGGGGGCGGAAGTGCTGGCACAGCTTGACCGCAACATGCTACCAGCAAACGAGAGTCAAGAGCAGCTCGTCGCACGCTTGCAAGCGCGTAACCATCTCGGTGGGACTGGTAATCTGGGTTTAGAGGAAGCGCATGTGCGTCTTCAGCAAGCACAACAGGTCTGGCAGGAGCGAGAGAACAGGTTCGCTGCTGCAATAGAGAAGCTTGTTGGTTCAGAGCAGATGGAGGAGAAATAATCATGGGCACAGTTGTTCTCGCTTACTCAGGTGGTCTGGATACCTCAGTTGCTATTCGCTGGATACAGGAACAGTACAATCTGGACGTGATTGCGCTGACGATTGATGTTGGGAACGAGCGCGACCTGCCAGCCATCGCCGAGCGTGCGAAAGAGATCGGAGCGGTCAAGTCGCTGGTTGTGGATGGGCGTGCTGACTTTGTGCACTACTTTGTCCAGCCGGCGCTACAGGCCGGAGCGATCTATGAGGGACAGTATCCGCTGGCAACCGCGCTGGCACGACCACTGATTGCGCGGCTGCTGGTCGAGGTAGCACGCGAAGAGGGAGCGGTAGCCGTCGCGCATGGCTGTACAGGCAAAGGAAACGACCAGGTACGCTTCGATGTCTCGATTCAGACGCTCGCCCCCGATCTCAAGATCATTGCCCCTGTGCGCGAGTGGGGGATGACGCGTGACAATGAGATCGCTTATGCTGCCGAGCACAATATTCCGATCCAGGTCACAAACGCGAGTCCCTACTCGATTGACCAGAATCTGTGGGGGCGGAGCATCGAATGCGGCATTCTGGAAGATCCATGGGCCGAGCCACCCGCCGACGTGTACGCCTGGACCAGCGATCCTGACAGCGCGTCGATTACGGAGCCGAGCTATATAGAAATTACCTTCAAGCATGGTATACCGGTTGCACTTAACGGAGCAGAGATTGATGGAGTCGCGCTGATCGAGACCCTGAACAAGCAGGCGGGACAGTATGGGATCGGGCGCATCGACCATATCGAGAATCGGCTGGTCGGGATCAAATCGCGCGAAGTGTACGAAGCGCCCGCCGCGACAGTGCTGCACGCCGCCCATCGAGCACTGGAGACATTGACGTTGAGCCGTGAGCAGGTGCGCTTCAAAGAGATTGTGGCAGGCGAGTATGCGCGCTTGATCTACAATGGTCAGTGGTATAGCGCACTGCATCAGGACCTTGCCTCATATGTGCAGAGTACGCAACGTTTCGTGAGTGGAACGGTACGGATGAAGCTGTCACGTGGGCACTGTACAGTAGTGGGGCGCAAGTCAGAGCACTCACTGTATGACCATGGACTTGCAACATATGACAGTGGTGATCAGTTTGATCATAATGCCGCGCTCGGCTTTATCAAACTGTGGGCATTGCCATTGAGCACACAGGCGCAGGCGCAGTTGTTGCCCTCCATTGGATTCGAGGGGAACCTGCTCAAAGGGGGCGAGACGAAGGTGGGAGTGGACGGGAAGGAGTAGGACGCTGCGGTCTTAACATATTGCCCTGGCTATGATATGAGCCATCTCGAAATTTGCTACTGCTGGCGAACGTGAGTGCAGGGGGTGAGCACGTGTGCAGCCCGAAACCTTCGGCGCAATAAAATCTGCCGCCTCTTCCCTGGATGATGAATCGGTGCAGGGGGTGAGCAGAGAGCATGCCGACGAAGCGGTAGGTCAGTTTCTCTGTCCAGACAGGAGCGCACCTGCTTCAGCATTAAGGAGAGGAGCGGCATCTTCAGAGCGCTCATTGTGTCGGCGTTCTCCCACATTCACCAGCAGTAGCAAATGCAGGATGGCTCATACCCTTTTTATTTGTTACCTATCAGCACAGGTTTTTGTCTTGTTGTGCGATAATACACAAATACAAATGGTTATCCATCAGGATAAAAACAAACCTCATCAATATATACAGTAAAGAGGCAGTATGACAGTATTTGAGACGATTCAAAAGCGGCGCAGCATCGGTAAGATGACCGAGGAGTGTCCGACGCGTGAGCAGGTAGAGAAGATTCTGGAGTCGGCGACGCACGCACCAAATCACCACAAGGTGGAGCCGTGGCGCTTTTTTGTGCTACGAGGGAAGGCGCAGGCGGAACTGGGCAAGATCATGGCGGCTTCGCTTGCAGAGCGGCTGGAGGATATAGCGGGCGAGAAGGTGCAGGCGCAGGTGGAGAAGGAGCGGCAGAAGCCCTTGCGCTCACCGGTGCTGATTGTTGTTGCAGCCGAGCATGCGAGCCAGCCGAATGTGTTCGATATCGAGAATATCGCGGCAACGGCGGCGGCGGTAGAGAATATGCTGCTCACGGCTGAAGAGATGGGGCTGGCTGCGATATGGCGCACAGGTGATGCGGCGTATGATCCACATGTGAAGGAGTGGCTGGGTCTCGCGGTGGAGGATTCGATTGTGGCTTTTGTGTATCTGGGCCATGCCGCTATTCCCCATAGCGAACGGCAGCCCCAGCCAGTGGAGAAGAAGGCCACGTGGCTGTGGGAGTAGGAGTTTTATTGTTGAGATTTTGCATGGCTTTGCCATGCAAAATCTCAACAATAAAACCTGGGATGTTAGCGTCCATTGACCTGGATCTTGCCTGCCTGGGGAACAACCTCGGTAGAGAACAGGTCAAAGGTGTCTGGATTCCCAAAACTGGGAGAGGAGCCAAAGATGGCGTGCTCGATTCCCAGTTCTGCCAGTTGCGCCAGGTAGTCGAGAACGGCGGGAGGTGTTATGGTGTTCTCGCGTCCGTCGCGAGTGAGTGGCGGGAGGAGAACGACTGCAGTCTTTTCGATAGCATCATAGGGGCGACCAAGCGTTTCGCAATGCTCACGCAGGACAGCCAGTTTGTGCTTAAGGTCATCTTCATTGCCTGGTCGGGCAAAGAGGTTGCAGGCGTCAGCGTACTGGGCGACGAAGCGGAGGGTTTTGCGCTCACCGGAGCCGCCGATGATGATAGGAGGGTGAGGGCGCTGGACGGATTGCGGAGAGTTGAGCGGGCGAGCGAGCTGGTAATGCTTGCCTTCGTAGGAGCGCTCGTCTCCGGCCCACATCTGGTGCGCGATCTGCAAGGTTTCTTCTAAACGCTCAAAGCGCTCAGCAGTGGAGGGGAACGGGATGTCATACGCCTCATGCTCCTCCTGGTACCAGGCTGCGCCAAGTCCGAAATATGTGCGCCCATGCGAGAGAACATCGAGTGTTGTGGCAGTCTTGACGAGCAAGCCGGGATAGCGATAGGTGATGCCGGTGACCATTACGCCAAGCTTGATGCTGTTTGTGCGCCCGGCAACAAACGCGATGGTGCTCCAGGCTTCGAGCATTTCATCTTCGGGGCGACCAAAGCGTTCCGACTGAAAAAAATGATCGGGGACCCAGAAGCTATAGAAGCCGGCTCGTTCGGCCCGTTGTGCGAGCAGCCCCAGTGTGTCCCCAAGCTGGTTTTGTGTGTTGAGCCAGTTGTATTGAAAGACCTGTAATCCTAAACGCATGTATCGCCTTTCCCTTCAAGATGCAAGCAAAACGATAAGAAGTGGATGAGCATTTTCTAGATCGCTCATCCATTTCTTGCCTGTATTGCGGTGGAGTAGGTTAGTATTTGATCAGGGCAAAGACATCGTGGCCTTGCAGGTGTTCACGGCCCTTAAGGAAGCCGAGTTCAACCAGGAAGGCGATGCCGGCAATGTGGCCGCCGAGTTTCTCGACCAGTTCGACAGCGGCTGCCACGGTGCCGCCGGTCGCGAGCAGGTCATCGACGATCAGGACGCGCTGGCCGGGGCGAATCGCGTCGGTGTGGATCTCGATGATGTTGGTGCCGTACTCCAGGGCGTACTCGACGCTGGCCGTTGCACCGGGGAGTTTGCCAAATTTGCGCACGGGAACGAAGCCACAATTGAGCAGATACGCCAGTGGAGCGCCAAAGATAAAGCCACGAGACTCCACTCCCACTACCATTTCTATACCGGCTCCCACATAGCGGGAGGCCAGGCTATCCATTGCCGCACGAAATGCATGCGCGTCCTGCAACAAAGGTGTGATATCTTTGAACAGGACGCCCTTCTGCGGAAAATCAGGGATATCGCGAATCCGCTCTTCCAGGCGTATAGGCTCAGATGGTGATGCCATGAGCTTCACATTCTCCTTAGTACTTGCTTACAGTGAATGCGGGAACCATGCTTTTTTCGGTTCGTGTCTGGTTATAAACAGAGGAATGTCATGGTTCCCTACGGATACCGCTTACGGAATCCTTATTTCACAAGCAGTATACGTCAGCAGCCGCACTCCATGCAAGGATACGTACACATGTATGCCCATATGTCCATACACCAGGCCTAAGGAGTTGAGCCTATACCGGTTGAGCCTGGACAGTATCAACGGGCGGCAACTGTGCGGTACAGTAGGCGCAGCGCGTCGCTTTAAGCGCCACGGTACTGAGACAGAAGGGACATTCGCGCATTGTGGGACCGCTGTCCTTCTTGGGATGGAGATGGCGGGCGCGATCTTCCAGGGCGTTAATTGGTTTGACAACAAGGAAATACACAACTGCTGCCGTTAGAATAAATGTGATAGCAACTCCTATGAAGTTTCCCCATTTGAACCCTGCACTCTGGTAATTATTAAGATCATTGATATTGCCACCTATTGTAGCTTTAAGAATAAGGCCGATAAGTGGTTGGATGAAGTCATTTACAAAAGCTTGCACAACGCTATTAAATGCAGCACCGATGACAACGCCGACAGCGAGATCAACGACGTTGCCACGTAGAATAAACTTCTGAAATTCTCCCAGTGTGCCTAGTCCGGCTCGCAAACCACGCCCGCCTGTGCTGATAAGATCATTTCTAGCCATACGAACTCCTTTTCTGAATAACGAGTTATGAATACTGCTTCTACGAAAACCTGAGTGCGTAGCTCTAGCCGCGATCAAGCGGCGTTGGTTTTCGCTTAAGACATTATAAAAATAAGACCGCAATTACTTCCTGGTCTTATTGTACGTTTATAACACGAATGGAAGGGGAATTTAGCTCCACAAACTGGAGATTGAAAATCTTACGTACCGTTATCGGGATACGGGACGAGGGATCGAGAATATTAGCCTGCGTGTGCGCGGCGGCTCGTTGACCGTCATCACCGGGCGCATCGCCTCTGGCAAAACGACACTCCTACAAGTACTGCTTGGTCTGTTGCCATGTGATAGTGGACGCGTCTGTTGGAATGGGCGCGAGATTGACGACCCGGCCACCTTCTTTGTGCCAGGTCATAGTGCTTACACGGCTCAGGTGCCGAGGCTTTTTAGCGCCTCGCTCAAAGAAAACATCCTGCTGAATCAACCTGAGCAGGAGGAGAGGCTACAGAGTGCACTGCACATGGCGGTGATGGAGCACGATATCGCAACGCTGGAGGATGGGTTGGACACGCTGATAGGGACGCGCGGGGTCAAGCTGTCAGGTGGGCAGATCCAACGAACAGCGGCGGCACGTATGTTTGTGCGGGATGCTGAACTGCTGGTCTTTGATGACCTATCCAGTGCACTCGATGTCGAGACCGAGCAGACGTTGTGGGAACGTTTATTCGCGCAGAGAACACAGACATGCCTGGTCGTCTCTCATCGCAAAGCAGTTCTGCAACGCGCGGATTGGATTATCGTTCTCAAAGAAGGGAAGGTTGAGGCAGAAGGCACGCTTGAGCAGTTGTTGCAAACGTCCGAGGAGATGCAACGACTCTGGCACCGTGAGGGTTTGGATTGAGGTGTAAGGAAAGATTGTGCACCACGACGAGGGCGATCGCAAGGGATCGCCTCTACGCGGTTGACGGACCCTCTATAATTAGGAATCATTTGGAATAGACAGTGTAATAGCTGAAGGGGTTGTATGGCCGAATATATCTGGGGTAGGAATCCGGTTGCGGAGGCGTTGCAGGCGGGGCGGCGCGTGAGGCGCGTTCTGCTGGCAGAGGGTGTACACCTGTCGCCAGCGCTGGATACGCTGCTGCAAGGGGCGCGAGAGCGGCAGATTGCGGTGGAGACGGTGCCACGCGCACGGTTGGATCAGTTGAGCAAGGGGGCTGTGCATCAGGGCTGTATGGCTCTGGTTGAGGAACGCAGCTATGTTGAGGTTGAGGAGATGCTGGCCTTTGCCAGACGCAAGGGGGAGCCACCGTTTCTGCTGATTCTGGATGCGATTCAGGATGTGAATAATCTTGGTTCGTTGTTACGCACAGGTGAAGCAGCAGGGATACATGGAGTGATTCTGCCGCAGCATCGCGCAGCCGAGGTGAACGCAACGGTTGTGAAAACGTCTGCTGGAGCGACGGAGCATCTGCTGCTGGCACAGGTGACAAATCTGACACGGACGATTGAGGAGCTGAAGAGACAAAATGTCTGGGTGGTTGGTCTGGCGGGCGAGGCGAAAACACTGTACACGCAGGCAGATCTGACGGGTCCGCTAGCGCTGGTGGTGGGGAGTGAGGGGAAGGGGATCAGCCGGCTGGTTCGTGAGCACTGTGATCTGCTGATCAAGCTGCCGATGTATGGTGCGGTAAATTCGCTGAATGCGGCGGTGGCCGGGAGCATTGCGGTGTATGAGTCACTGCGACAGCGGAACGCGCAACAGAAGTAGGCAAAGGCGCTTGCTCGTTACGTGTTTTCTCCTCATATCGTTTAAGATAATGTTGATGCTGTGTTCATAGGAGAATTTATTGTGCTCAAGATATCTATTCAGCAGCGAACATTACTCTTTTGCTGCGTGGCAGGACTTTTTTTCTGGTGTTTTCTCTTTCCGTCTCCAGCCAGGGCAGTTGAGCGGAATGTAACCGTATTTCAGGCGGACAGACCAACGCTTAGTATTTCGCAACCTGGTCAAGCGGCAAGTACACTCTTGCTGGGACATCCAGGAACAAAGATTAGCATTCAGGGCGCGAATTTCACGAGCAATAGCAATGTGAGCCTCTATACAACTGCTGACCCTAATCAATGTAACTCAGGTGGCACGTTGCAACAGTTTACAGGCAAGCCGGTTGTAACGACGAACGCGCGAGGAGAGATCAAGATCGATAATGCGACGTGGCCAGAGAATGCGGGAACGGCTACGACCGCCTATTATGTCTGTGCGATCTCATCCACCACGCCGGGAGAGATGGCGATCTCGCAGCAGACATTTACAGTTGCGCAAGGGGTTACAGCAACGGCGCAGCCAGCCAGTCTCAATCCGGGGAACTCGGTCACAATTACAGGTGATAACTGGGTGCCGGCTCAAACGCTGACAGTTGCAATTGTACCAAATAGCACAACCGGGCAGACCGGCACGATTGCTTCCAAACGGGTGCAATCAGGGCAAGATGGACACTTCACCGTGACAATACCAATTGCAGAGAATACACCTGCAGGTAGCTATGCGCTCAGCGTGGTTGCAGATAATGAGCCGACACTGAAATTCGCGCAAGATGGTCTGGTGACGGTCAACGCGCCAGCAACACCGACGCCCACGCCAACCGCGACACCGACTCCTACGCCGACCCCCACTGACACACCCACGCCTACAGCAACCGCGACGCCTGCACCGACGGCAAACTCGAATGGGTCTGGTGGCGGCGGTGGTGGTGGTATCACGACGCTGGCCTTTATTCTGGGAGGGCTGGGTCTGCTGCTGGTCATTATCGGTGGTGTGATGTTTGCAACCGGCACAGCGCCGACGCCAGTTCGTAGCAGACAGGGGTATTGATTTGGCACTTATAAAGCCCTGATCATGCGCTATCTTCCACGGCGTTGCCGCGCGACCTCATACAATAGAATTGAGCTGGCACAGGCGACGTTGAGAGAGGAGGCGGAGCCGGCGATGGGGATGCGGACAATGGTGTCACAGAGTTCGCGATAGGCGGCGCTCATACCCCACGTCTCGTTGCCGACGATGAGGAGGGTGGGCACGGTGAAGTCGTGCTCCCAGAGTTCCCGTTCCCCCTTTTCGTCACTGCCGACTATATGAAGCGTGTCGAACTGTTGACGGAGGCTGGCAAGCCAGGGCAGCAGCTCTTTGTGCGAGGGGAGACGTACGGTTGGGAGGGCAAAGAAGGAGCCGGTGGTTGCGCTGATCGTTTCGGGATCGTACAGGTCAACGCTATGTCCGGTAAGAATCAGGCCTGCGACGTGCAAGGCGTCACAGGAGCGAATGAGGGTGCCCAGATTGCCGGGGCTGGCGGGCCGATCAAAGATGACGACCAGAGGACTGTCGCGCAGGGGGATACGTGCGAGGCTGTCAGAGGGCATTGTGACGAGGGCGATCAGCTCCGATGGCTCCCCTTTGTTGCTTAATTTCGCCATCAGAACTGCGGGCAGTTCGTAGTGGATCTGTGCAGGCGAGCTTTCCAGAATAGTGCGTGCCCAGTCGGAGAGCGGCTTCTCCGGCGTGTAAAGAAAGGCACGAATGCTCCAGTTGTGTTGGAGGGCCATGTTGATCGGGCGTACACCTTCGACGAAGAACTCGCGTTCGCGCTGGCGCTTCTCACGCTTGCGCCGCAGCGTCTCGGCATACTGAAAGTCGTTGTTCTCTGAATAGATTTTGATGATGTGTGGCCGAAGGGCCTGCTGCATCTGCTTTCCCTGTTTCATGGTCCGTATCTTATCATAAAAGATCTTTTTATGGATACATCCAGGGCCTGATGGTTCGTGTTATATCACTATTAGTGCCGGATGCAATAATAATCTCCAGGCAGGGTAGATATGAGTAACACTATTCGCGTGCGGGCGGCAGTAGCAGTTGTGAAGGATGGCAAAATACTGCTTGTGCCGCATTATAATACATAAGAAATTATTGCAGGTGTGGAGACGTTTGACGTGTGAAGCCGATCGCAAGCGTGAGTGCAGACCGACGACAACGGACGCGCCAAGGTTAGTCCTGAGCTTATTGCTCTGCCAAGATGGATCCAGAGTTCCAGAAGTAAAGAGAACCCTAAAAATATATACATGCCTCTATTCATCTTTTCTAGCGCACCTGGCGAGTAATACTAATAGAGTTGCCGACAGTTTTATATCAAGTGGAAAGGATTGTGTGGAAAATATGCTACGCAAAATAGGTTTCTCTCTTACACCTCTCTTCATGCTCCTGGCCTTACTCGTCCTGCCCTCAGTTGCTCATGCAGCAGAGCTGAAAAGCAGTACAGATGTGCACTTCGCATTCGCCGCTCAGACGACTTCAGGAGCAGGTTCGGGAACAGTCTTTACTGGTGATCTAGCCCTGCATATTGCTCAGAGTACAGGCACAGTGCAAGGCACGTTGAGTCTGCCGGGGAAAGTGAACGTACCGGTGGCTGGAGTATTGTCTTCCTTTAATCAGATGACGCTGTACTTCTTTCTCAATAAGTTCCAGAACACCTTTATTAAGGGACAGGGCACGCTTACAAATTCTAACGAATATACAGGCACCTTTCAACAGTTTACCGGCATCAATCAGACCGGCTCTGGAGTGTGGAGCGCACTGCAAGTTGCAACGACTAAAACGGTGAATACTTATGCCTACATGGGAAATACTACCAGCGGTTCGTCTGCTGGTGCGCAATTTAATGCAGCATTAACAATCACAAAAGCGACAGGATTTGGCTATGCTAATCTCCCTGACGGCACACTGATTCCTGTTAGCTTCTTTCAACTCGCGTCCAACGTCACTATAACATTCTACCTGCCGAACAATACGCAGATCGTTGCTCAAGGCACAGCCTCAGGTAGCAACCTTGCCGGAACGTTTACTTCAGTGCAAGGGTTGGGCATCTGGAACGCGTATAAGGTTGGCTTCAGCTTCTAGATTCCCGTCTTGCAGAACAGGTGAGAGCAAGCAAGCTCTCACCTATCTCTTTAGCATACTCAGGGTAAGATCTCAATACCATTGACCTGGGCGTTGTCCTTGACAGTGGAAAACTGTAACGTGATCGTGCCTGTGCCATCGGCAATCACGTCCGCCTCAGCCACTACTGCCTTATCGGCTGAACCAGCAGTTGCAACGATATCAAAGTTGCTGAGGATGCTCTGGCTATTGGCGCTCACGTCAAAGATGCGCGAGCCCGCCTGCGTCCAGTATGTTTCGGCAAAGTGCAGCCGAACTGTGTAGACCTTGTCGGGTGTCAGATTGGCAATGATGTAGCTAAAGTTGCCATAGCGATTGCTCTGATAGACCGCCTGAGGTGCGGGATTGATGACGCCACTGGTATCAATCGTGTTACCTGAGGTTGCTACTATGCCACCCGAGAAGTCTGTATCAGCCACAAATGGCGCTGCGGCTCCTCCACCGGCGTTGATTTGCACCCCCGTGCCTCCTGGTGTTGACGTCGGCGTTGGGGTTGAACTCGGGGTTGGAGTCAGCGTCAACGTCGGGCTCGGTGTTGGCGTCAGTGTGGGGGTCGGGGTTGGAGAGAGTGGGGTGCTCCCGGTGACAGTGACAGTGTCGGTAGCAAGGTTGTTGAAGGGATTGCCATCTCCGGGAACCCCTACGGTCGTGGTAGTCAGCACGCTCGAAGAGGCCGCCTCCTTAGTCAGGGTACCCTGCATGCTGATTACTGGCAGACTCTGACCTGCCGTGATCGGATAGGAACCCAGGTAGAAGGCTGAGATCAAGGTAGGGCTGCTAGATGAGGCGGCAGTGACGAACCAGCCAGTCCCGCTCGCCGTTATATTGCTCAACCCGGTGGGCACGGTAATGGTTACACTGACCAGGGAGGGAGGAGTGACGGAAGCGGCGGTGGAAGCATTAGTGATCGCAACCGAGTAGGAGACATTCTGTCCCACAGAGAAACTGCTACCAGAGTGGGTCATGCTAATGCCCAGATCGGGCTGGGTTGGGGCCAGCGCTGGCAACGTCAGCTTAGCAATCTTGTTGGTATTGAACTCAATGAACCAGGCGATACCAGGCCCCCCGTTCGTGATGCCAAATGGACCTGACGATTGGGTCGGTATGACAGATTCAGTCACGAAGCCGGTCGGGTCGATGCGCCCGATCTGGTTAGCACCGAACTCGGTAAAAGCTAGCGTACCGTCTCCTGCACTCGCAATCGCAAAGGGTTCACTGCTGACAGTAGGAACGCCAAACTCGGAGAAGAGACCTGAGGTGGTGATGCGGCCGATCTTGTTGGCACTAAACTCACAGAACCAGAGCGCCCCACCAGGACCGCTGACAATTCCTTCGGGTTCTGATCCCGAGGTGGGAATCATGAATTCGGTGATGGTGGGAGACGCGCCCGTGGTGATCTGACCAATCTTGCTGGCAGTGGACTCGCTGAACCAGAGGTTTCCGTCAGGGCCAGTGGCAATGAAAGCCGCATTCGAACCTGCCGTTGGTATCTTGTACTCGGTAATCGTCCCTGATGTTGTGATCCGTCCAATCTTGTCAGCACCAGACTCAGGGAACCAGAGTGCGCCATCAGGCCCTGTTGTAATATTGTAGACAATTGCACTCGGTGTAGGAATCGGGTACTCGGTGATGGCAAGCGTAGTCATATTAAAGACACCGATGTTGTTCCCAGATTGCTCGGTGAACCAGATATTGCCATCAGGGCCGGTTGTAATGCCGGAAGGATTTGCACCAGTTGTTGCAACGGTGTACTCAGTGATCGCTCCTGCTGTCGTGATGCGACCGAGCTGGTTTGCGTTAGCTTCTGTGAACCAGAACGCGCCATCAGAACCCAACGTGATATTGTGGGGCTGTGAATTAGCGGAAGTGATGGAAAATTCCTGGATGTTAACGAAGGCGAATGAATGGGCCGGACGCGAACCACCGTGTGTGATGTGCGCTTTTGTCGTTTTGCCCGTTACATGGACCTCCTTCCCCACCACAGGAGTACGCTTACTTTTGAGCTGAACATTTTTCGTAAGAATCTGGCGAGAACCACGCGGTAGTGCTTTCGCCTGCACCAGTGTGACAGGGGCTAGAGCTACTAGCAGGAGGAGCAGAATAAGCGGGAGCGCGAGCACCCGACGGGTGCTCAAAGAACGAAAATACATTGGAGAAACCTACTTTCATAAGAATAGCTCATCCCTGAACTCGCTAATTTGAAGAGAGCGAAGCCGTGTTTTACGTTCCATTTTCTCATCCATAGAAGAAGTGGAACTGCATTATGAAGATATGGAGTGGGTTGTAGAGAGAACGGAGCTTCAACTCTTTCCTGTGTCTTCAGTATAAAGAGAGTAACCAAGCAGGCACATCATGTAAGAGTTGAATGAGTGAAGAAGATGGATCTTGAAGAGAGTGAGGAAGTACACTGCTTCCTCGCTCTGTATTGACGAAATGAGAGCAAGTGCCTATTGGAAGGGAGGAACTGCTCGTTCTCCCTTCCAATAGGCACTATCTACATCTCTAGCGCCTGTTTAGCAATAATGGAGAGCGCGGCATCGTCCATGGGGGGATTGTGCAGGCCAGCACGTACATCGCGGTAGTAGCGCTGCAGAGGTGAGGCGAGAGAGAGGCTGGCTGCGCCGACGATGCGCATCGCCAGGTCCACAACTTCTACTGCGTGATTGGTCGCCAGATATTTTGCCGCCGCGAACATGCTATTCGGCACGCGATCAGGATTCTGGCAGAGTCCTTCGGCTACGTCAAACAGCGGCGCGCGGCCCTGCAACAATGCCAGCTCCATCCGCGCCACCTTCTCTTGAATATGTGGAAGCGTCGCGATAGGTTGCTTTAAGGAGTTAGGCTGGCGCTGCCGCGCGAAGCGAATTGCCTCATCTCGCGCGGCCTGCCCGATTCCCAGATATACCGTTGGAATCAACAGGCTCCACGCATTCAATCCCTTTTGTATTGCAGCAGAGGTTGGACTCTGCTCATCTATATGTGCATTGGCCTCGACATGCACATCCTCTAAGACCAGATCGTTGCTTGCAGTTCCACGCATGCTGAGCATGTTCCAGGTATCCTCTATATGTACACCAGGAGTATCACGTGTGACCAGAAAATTACCTCGCGTACCTTGCGTACCTCGCACTCCTTCGCTGGCATCTTTTTCGGCTGCCTGATCCTCTACGCTACAGGCGACAATAAAGAAGCGCAGGGCATGGCTACCAGTGGCAAAGGTCTTACGTCCGTTGATGATCCAGGAGCCATCTGACTGACGACGCGCCGTCGTTGTGGGCCGGCCACCGCGACTTGGACTCCCCATCGCGGGTTCGGATACCGCACTATTGATCATCGCCCCCTCCTCCACTACAGCAGAGCAGATGTGCCTGACCAGTTCGCTATACTCTCCTCGTCCCTCAGTCAGGCGAGCAAGCTGGATCAGGTGCATACTTACGACAAGTGCAGTTGAGGCGTCGCCTTGCGCGAGGCGATATTGCGCTAGCATTACATCCAACAGTGACGCCCCTTGTCCTCCCAATTCTTGCGGAACCGTCAAGCTGAGGTAGCCTGCTCGACGCAAATCCTCGTAATTCTCCAGGTGAAAATGCCCTTCCCATTCATCGAGCGCCGCTCTACACGCAAAGGTATTGGCCAATTCTCCAGCGCTAGAGACCAGTCTCTTCTGCTCATCAGTAACAGGATATGCCAGAAAGCTCATGTAACTCCTTTTTGTTTCTTTTGCAAATAGGGACGGAGATTCCAGATGCGGTTTCTACTCTGCTTGCCCTCCTCGTCCCACCTCTCCATTAGCTTAATCATATCACCTGCACTTGTGACCTCGCCTCGCTTATCAGCGGACGTCACATGTTGGAGCAGGTTGCCGATTGTAGTCCTGGGCAAACCTGACGGCATCAAGCATATCATTACGTTGCTTGATAAATAGCATATTTTAATGCACGAGCTGTATTGCAAATGGACGTTTGCAATACAGCTCGTGCATTAAAATGAGATAGCCCGTAAACGGGCTAAAGGAACGCGTTAGCGGAAAGCGATGCTACTTCTGATACCCATGTTGATCCTGGCTTCCCTTCGTGCCGTAGCGATCGCGATCAGCCGCTCTTTCTGAGAAGTCGCCGTAGCCGTACTGGTAGGCACCTTTTCCAAGTTGATCGGCGGGCTGATCCAGGTCCGGCTCCACGTTACTAGTCGCAGCCTCTCGCCCCGTTAACGACGTACCTGCTACAGCGTAAAGATCTTTCCCCTGCGTATTGTCATCGTCATCTTGAGCTGCATTAGGATCAGGCATGCCAGGAGTTCCAGTTCCTTCGAGGTTCTGTATCCCCTCCATATTCTCATACCCGTATTGCTGCGCCTGTCGCCTTGCTTTTGCTTGTTCCATATCGGTAGCGTCGTCACCAGGTGTATCGCTGCTCTGCTGCGCCCTTCCTGTATTCCCCTGATTATTATAGAAATCGTCGCTTACCGCTTGCTCGTGTTTTTGGTCGCGTTCGCGCTCAGCTCGTTTTTCGTATTCTCTACTTCTCTCAGTCATCTACTACCTGCCTTTCAGAATATGGTGACCATCGTGCGTTGTACAATCTCTCGCACAGTGAACCACTTTCTCCACATTTTCAAGAGCTACCAGAGCATCCTCTCATTATTACGAGAAAGAGGCATGAAACGTATACACATCCTTTTAGATGGGCAAGACGAAGTACACCTCTCCCCAAAAAGTCATAAAGTCATGATATCTTTTCGCCGATAGCTCGTTGTAATCAAGGAGGTTGTTTTACATTTTGCATTCTTGCATTAATAATAGAGTATGTAAGAAAGCAGGCGCGCTCTATTTCTTTCATCGGCGAATGTTCAGACACCTTTCTCCCCATTTTCTACTGATGTCCAAGCATGCGTAAGTACTAACGCCTTTTCCCCTTCATAGTCGAAGGTGGAGTAAAACATTTGCATATTACGTTTCTCTAAAGAGAATATTGAGAATCATAGTTACTATTGATGGAGATTCCACAGCTATGAGCGAGCTGGAAGTACAAGGGCTGTCCAAACGATATCATGGGAAGCTTGTTGTCAATGATGTGAGCTTCCGTGTCGCTTCAGACGAGTTTTTCGTTCTCCTCGGTCCCTCCGGTAGCGGTAAAAGCACAGTTTTACGTTTGATAAGTGGCCTGGAGCCGATGGATCAAGGACGTATCCTGCTGGATGGTCAGGACATTACAGGAATGGAGCCCTCTAAGCGCAAGGTTGCCATTGTTTTTCAAGATTACGGACTCTTCCCCAACATGAACGTCCAGGAAAACATTGCTTACGGCTTAATCGTTCGTCGCCTCCCTAAACGTGAAATCCAGATGCGTATCCAGATGGCCGCGGAGATGCTCAGCTTGAATGATATTTTGAAGTATCCTGTTGCTCAGCTTTCTGGAGGTGAGTTGCAGCGTGTCTCAATCGCGCGCGTCCTGGTCAAAGATGCTGATATCTATCTCTTCGACGAGCCAATCTCTCAGCTTGATCCACGCCTGCGTTACCGCACGCGGCAGGAGATCAGCATGGTTCACCGCATCAAACGCAAGCCCAGCATCTATATCACTCATGATCAGAATGAGGCATTTGCGATGGGCAACCATATTGGAGTCATCGCAAACGGTAAGATTCAGCAAATTGGTACAACCGATGAACTGCTGCATTCCCCGGCAAATCTCTTCGTCGCCCGTTTCATCGGTAATCCGCCCATCAACCTGCTGGAGGGATATGTACAGCACTTCAATACACGCTACAGCCTGCGCGCCGATGGAATTATGCTGATGTTACCTCCGCGCTGGACAGGCGTACTCGCAAAACTTGGCCCTCAGTCAAAGCTGATCATTGGTGTCCGCCCCGCCGATATTATCCCAGAATGGTCCTTTTCGTCAGCCGCTACCCTCTCCACTGTCATCATTCGCGCCCAGGTGCAGCGCATCGAACCATTTATCGGTAAGCTTGCTGTACGCCTGAAAATTGGCGTCAACTCTGCGCTTACCGCAGAGTTTGAAGACGATCAGTTCACGCAACTTCATGTTGGTCAGGTCATCAACATCGGCATCAACATTGACCGCATGCATTTCTTCCATCCACAAACCGAGGAACTGCTCAATCGCCAACTGATGTAAGCTATCACAGTCCGATCAGCGCACTTGCCTCGACAATGAGTCGGAGCAGTTGCGCCAGGCCAGCGCGAATCGGTGTGACATGGATATACTCATCAAGTGTGTGCGCCTTCTCGCCGTGGGTAATGCCGACGCAGACGGCAGGAATGCTCATACTGATAGGAATGTTAGCATCTGTACTCGAAGAGGCATATTCTGGCTCGATCCCCAGCCAATCAAGGGCCTGAGCCGCAAGCTGTACCAGGGGATCGTCTTCGGAGCGCTGTCCCGCTGGACGCTCACCCAGCACCTCAATCCCAACATTCAGCCCGGCCCCGACGCGCTGCGTAATAATCGTGCGTGCCTGTTCCGCTAGGCGCTCAAGCTCTCCCACATCCGTTGAGCGCAGATCGAGCAGAGCAGTGGCAGTCGGAGCGATAGTATTCACCGAGGTGCCACCCTCAATTACCCCCACATTAAAGGTCGTTTTCGGCTCACTCGGCACCTGCATATCTGCCAATCCCACGATTATTCTACCCAGACCGTGGACTGCGCTCGGCGTACCAAACGAGCCAAATGAATGCCCACCAGGACCCTGTACCAGCACGCGCCAGCGCTTCGAGCCAACTGCCGCGTTAACAATCGAGCCCAGCCGTCCATCCACGACCAGAACAGCACCGAGTTGCTCCCGATAGCGTTCCACCGCTGTTCGCGCTCCGCGCAGATTGCCCAGACCCTCCTCACCCACATCCGCGACGGCGATCGTATTCGTCTCCGTCTGTATCCCCAGCTCGTCCAGCAGCTCAAACGCCATCAGCATTGCCGCCACACTCAAGCTATTGTCCCCGATTCCCGGACCACGCACAATATCCCCATCACGCACAATAGCAAGCGGCGTGTCGGCGGGGAAGACTGTATCAATATGGGCCAGGAGCATTACTTGCGCGCGACCCTCGTGCCGACCGCGTCGCGTTACATACACATTGCCCAGATCGTCGATCTCCGGCGTATAGCCACGCTCGCGCCACAGCGCCGCCACCAGCTCAGCCCGCTCCAGTTCACTGCCAGTTGGAGCGGGCACTGCACAGATGCGCTGCGCCAGTTCCACCACTGATTCCACACGCCCCACCGCCGCAGCGCGTAGCCGCTCCAGATCAAACGGCGTCAAAACCATCTTCGCCTCCCTCACTCATCTCTAGTGTGTTTTTCTCAAAATCACCTCTGATCTTTACACGATTTGGGGGAGGGGAAGATGGACAGGAGCTTAGGGTGCGCTCTTCGACTAGGCGCGCTCTTTCAGGTAGAGGGCGTGGTCGATATCTTCGCGGTGGCGAGAGAGCATTTCCAGCAGGCCCTTGGCCTCTTCTGGACTCATTGTGCAATACATACCACTAGGTGAACCAAACTCATGATAATACAGCTTTAATTTGCCATCTTCCATCCATGACTGGTAGCGGCCAATTTTCATGTGATCCTGGGTATTCGGTACTTGCTGTACGTTCATCGTAACTCTCTCCTTTGAGATAAAACACTCAATATATAAACGATCTATTTCAGGAAAGAACGCTCTCCTAAAAAGAGAGCCATTTCTCAATACTTCAACAAACATTCGTGTGCATATATAATACGTCAAACTTTGCCTCCGGGGAACCCTCAAAGACACCTTTTTGCTGTCCATGTAAAATCTTTATGCATTTCTATTCTTGCTTCCCCTTTGGGCGGGTATTTCTGCTTGCGGAGGCTCCTCTTTTGGCCCTTTGCAATACCCTTTTTGTATAAAATGCACAAATATTAAGGACACCTTTCTTTGTACATATTGCAATAAGAACATTGTCCAAAGGATAGGTTTTATATGCTATGAGGCAAGCGTTTAGTGTCAATGTGCGACAAATCGTGGTGGACGCGAGAAAACCGGGTTCCTATTCTAGAGCAATAAATTGCTGATGGGTGGGAGCAGGAATTTGTGAAAGAGTATGTATTGTGTCCAGTACTCGCTGATGTATATGAAACAAAACTCCCGTTTTTGAAGAAAGAAACTCAGGCACCTTTTTGCTCTGAACGGAAGATAGTATTACGAGATGTGCGACAACTTTGCGACACTTTCGCGATATTCCTTCAACACATCTGCGCTATCCTATCTCTTAGAAGGCAAATGCATCATATCACTTTAATACCATTTGAAAGGAATATGCTCTTATGGCTGACTCAGTATTGACAGCACCAGGTGGATTACGCAGCACAGCGTCGCCACGCTCTAATGAGGTTGTCTTACGTCTACAACATCTTTCTAAGCAGTATGGCAAGCGGCTTGCAGTGAATGATCTGAGTTTGGATGTGCATCGCGGCGACATCTTTGGTTTTCTTGGACCCAACGGAGCGGGCAAAACCACGACGATCCGTATGCTCTTCGGTCTGATTCGTCCCACGACTGGCTCGGTTGAGATTCTGGGGCAGGATCTTGACATCCACCGCGCTCAGGTATTGCCGCGCGTTGGTGCACTGATCGAGACACCCGCGCTCTACCTGTATCTCTCTGGTCGCGACAATTTGCGCGCCGTAGCCTCTGCACTGGGAGGGCTACCCGCGACACGTATTGACGAGGTGCTCGAAATTGTCGGCCTGCGCGGTCGGCAAAAGGATCGCGTGCGTACTTATTCGCTTGGTATGAAACAGCGTCTTGGCGTGGCCATTGCACTGCTACAGGACCCGGAGGTGCTGGTGCTTGATGAGCCGGCCAACGGTCTTGATCCAGCGGGTATCGTGGAGATGCG
>DAOUDD010000056.1:0-19482 GCA_034431765.1 Ktedonobacteraceae bacterium
TCGGCAGCGCGTGCAACATCCTGAAATGTGCCGGGCCAACCACCTCCCTCATCCCCAACCCGGCGGTATTCAATATTCCAGACCGCAATCTCCTGCTGAATGAAAAACTCTGCCAATCCGGTCATCAACGATAGGTTGTACGCATTGCGCCAGAACCCGCCGTGAATAAGAATTACAACGGGAAAAGGCGCTTGTCGTGAAGCGTGCGTATGCTGCGTGTGCTGCGGCACATAGAGCATACCGAATTGTTGCACCGCAGAGCCATATGTGTGATGGTGAGTTGTAAAAGACGTGGACACAGCCTCTTTTTCCCTCCCTCAATTCGTAGTGCTTTTGCACTATTATATGGCTCTTTGGATATGTATAACAACTTGCATCGATTCTACGGTGTCAGACGGCGCAAGATCAGATCGATGACGCCGAACACTGCCGGTATCTCTGCACACGAAAGGAGGAGGAACTTGAACACCTTTGTCAGCGACGGTTGCTCTAGCATATCGTATAGCCATGTACCACAGGAGGAACCGAGAACGGTTGCGAGTATTGCCGGTAGAATGAGTAATGCCATCCAGGGAGTGCTGTGCCAGATGGCGAATGTGCAGGTAGCGAAGAGCAGGCCTGTAAGTGCGTAGGCCCATCTCTCGCTTAGCCCTGTACGCTGGAGTATTACAAAGGTCAGTGCTGCAAGAAAGAAGGGCATGGGCATCCAGACCGCGGGTTCGTGCAGCATGATAGGGAGCAGGTCACGCACATGCTGTGCCCCATGATAGTGCAGGAAGAGCAATGTGAGCAGATCGCGTACAGCAGTACCAATCGACCAGAGAAAGGGAGCGAGTAGGAATATGCTGGCTCTTCGATCCAGGCGGCGCAGGAAAGAGAGCAGCATACCGGCGAGGAGAGAGACAACAGGAATAAATAGGAAGTGTGTCTGCCGCGAGATACCGAAGCGCAAGTAGATGCGGTAGAGGTGCTGTGCAGATGGTTGTATTAGCATTATTGGACTCGCAGCAATTGCTCGGAGTTGATCAGGGGTATAGTTCAGATAGAAGACCTGTAGCAGAGCGGGACACATGAACTCAAGGATCAGAATCGCAATGACCAGCTTGGAGAGCCAGTTAATCGGGCGATATCTGTGAAAGGCCATGCGTGCGGCGATAAAGCCTGTGATAATGACAAACCAGTCCCAGGCCAGCAGATCGTGTGGCAGCGACCACTGCGTTTCGTCCAGGCCAAAATTGCTGTGCCAGAGATTATCGAGCATGATGGTGATTGTCAATATAATCAGACCCGCTCCAAGATAAACCAGCGTCACCGCCATGTGCCAGCGCAGAATAGGTAGGCGTGCAGTTGGCCCAAACCAGATGCGTAATCTGGGTGTAAAGGCAATGAACGCAACCAGAAGACCCGTCGTAGCCGTCATGAGAAACACGAACAGGTGCGGTGGTGACCAGAAGGTCTCGAAGCGATTGGTGAGGTGCCAGAAGCGATCCCACAGCTTGCCCAGACCTGTTGAGGCAAAGAATAGAATAAATGTGAGCCAGAAGAGCCGGTACGCCCATTTCAGGCTGCTTGGCTCCTGCGCTCGAAGAATCTCTTGTGGCGAAGAGAGCGGTCTCGTTGCCTCAAAGTTGGCGGAAGGTACTGTTTGCTGCATAAGGTTTCCCCTGCTCTCCGTTGTCATGTACAACGATGAATAGTAACGGATACGAAAGGATGGAAGAGAACGGTTGTAAGCTTCTGCTTAGTATTGAAAAACATCGACGCATTTCGCGAAAACATGAGAGTCACTACTACCATCTCAGAGGAGAATGTTCTCCCTGAGATGGTAAGGCGAGAGGTCAATGCTCAGGTCCGCGAAAGTAGATGCCGGAGCCATAGCCCTCATAGACGAGGCGAAAATCAGGAGGAGGGAAGATGAAACGTCCATTCTTCGTGACTCCTCCCTGGTACCCACCACTATCGGTAACCAACCAGATGCGGCTATGTGCAGCAAGAACAGCCTGGAAGTCTTGCTGATTGAGGAGCGGATGTGAGCCAGAGGTTGTCTCAACAAGTTGCCCATTCTTCTCGAACAGGAACAGAGCACGGTCAAACGAGAAGAAGTTATCCACCTGGCCTACGTAATAGAGAACAGACACCGCTGGTGCAACGCTGATCACAATATCTCCCTGGCGCATGTGTGTCCTCATATAGTCTCCAACGTTATCGTAATCGGCATAGTGGTGCCGATAGGATGAGCCGGTGACGCGACTGACAAACAGGTTGAAGTTGCTTAAAGGCAGCATCGGTACCAGTAAAATGCTGGCAATAGTCAGTGCAGCAGTTGCAGCAAGAAGAATACGCAAAGGTGGTGAGAGCAAGAAGTGTCCATGAAGCATGCGTCGCAACAGGTTTTGCTTGCCCAGGACGTTTTGCTCTTTCCTGGCCGAACGCGACAGCGCCAGGTAGGGGCGAGCGAAGAGCCAGAGCGTGTGCAAGACATACCACAATCCATACGCTCCCATCAGGTAGTAGAGCGGCAACAAGGGATAGTAGTAACGCTCAGCTTGCATAGTAAACAGAAAAACGAGTGTGCATGTTGAGAGTAAGAGAAAGATTGCTCCGTAACGAGCGCGTCTGTTCTTGCGACAGAACGCAGCGACACAACCAAGAAGAGCCAGGAGCGAATTAACTACCAGCAAAGGTGGCACTGCGGTCCAGACAGTGGGTGTATCTTTCACCGCCTTTTCCTGAAAGAGCAGGCTAAAGTAGAAAGGAATGTTATCGGTCGTCATCTGAATCTGTGGACGAAGACTCTGATCTGTACCAAGCGCAACAGGGTGTGTAACGTTGGCAATAGTCAGCTGAAGCGCAATGAATGCCCCTCCAAGAAGGGCTGCGATCCACCAGTGCTTCTTGTGTAGAATCGCAGGAATACCGTAACGCGCTTCGCGGCTGCCCAGCAGTGCATAGAAAACGACGGCAGGCAGAATAATAAACACTTCTTCATGGCTGAAGTAGGCGAGAACCAGGCAGCCCACAGCGGCAAAGATAGGCCATTTTCGGTCCCGATTGCGTATTGCCCAGTAGAGCATCACAAACACGATGATGACCATGAACTGAGCCATCTCGTACATGCGTGTCTGTCGTGACCAGACCATCGCGCTGGGAGAGAAGGCCAGCATCGCTGTCGCTACCCAGGCAACGCGGCGGTTGAAGAACTTGCAGGCCACGATGTAAAACACTGGCAGGCTGATCAGGAACAAGGCCATACTGATCGAGCGCGTGACCACTTCGCTATGTGTGCCGAAGAGTGACATCACCAGAGCCAACACATAGGAGAAGAGCTCTGCCTTGGGGTAGGTATAGCCAGATGGAAAGGCTGGATAGCCATGTCCCATAATGTGGAGTGCAGCATAGTAGCTGGAGAGTTCATCCTGCCAGTAGGGTTCATAGCCAGGATTATACAGCACCATCGGCAACGAGACGAGAAAGACGGGCAGAATAGCCCAATGCTGTTTGAGCCAGAAAAGCAGACGCTGTCTCAACGTGCGCGGATACGTGCGAGTGTGAGGAGTGACCCGGATGGCACGACGTGGCTGGGTCGGCTGATCCTCATTGTACTCTTCTGTTGCCGAGAATTGGAGCTGCGCCGCGTTTGCGTCCCCGGATGGGCTAAAGCGAGCGTGTCGCCAGAGCAGAATGGCACTGAGGAAAACGCAGGTAAGCAGGGTGTAGCCCCAGAAAGGTGAATAGGGAAACGGCTGCGGAATTTGCGATTCACGCGCGAGAGCAATCAGAAGGGCTTCCAGGGCCAGTGCGGGCAGAAAGACCAGGCTAGCGGCCGCACATGCCTGAGCACGCGAAGGATAGAAGCGCTTGAGCATCAGTAGTGCTAGCACGAGCCAGAAGGAGAGCACCGCAACGATGCTGAAGAGCACTGTCTCCGTAAGGTGTACAGGAGGAATGACCTGTACATTGCGCGGCGTGTTGCTATCGGGCAGGTAGAATCTGCGACTGATACCAGGGCGTCCAATTGGGCTGGGGGCTTGCCAGCCGAACGACGCTCCATCCTCCTGCGTCCAGCCGGGGACAGAACGAGAAGAGGCATGCCAGCCAATATCAGAGGTGAGAGGGTTGCTATAGCTTCCACCAGAGCTGACAAGCATATCGATCGAGAAGGCGCTGCGCTGTCCGTTCAAACCCAGCCTGGTAGCAGCGGTTCCCGGAGCCAGAATATGGATAGCCAGTGTGTTGGTGCCAGCATGCAGATAGGGAGAGATGTCGTAGACGCCGAGCATTAATCCGTTACGATAGGGCGCGGGCTGTCCATTCGTGGTCAGATAGTTGACCACGTTCGTTTGCGGGACATTGACCAGGCCATTCCAGCGAATATAGAAGTGATTGTTGATAAAGATGTCAGCTTCGCCTGTCGCAACGATACGCAGCAGTGCGGTCTCAAAATGCTCGGGTAGCCCAAGGTGACGCACATAGTAGCTCTCCTGCTCGGAGCCGACACTGAGCCAGTGCGAGGGGAGAGGCTGTTCGTAGATTTGCGGGTTCACATTCAAAAGCGGTGAACGTGGAGGCTGTGCTACCAGTTGTGCTGCCGGCCACGCGCTGTCATCAAAGTTCTTTTTGGACCAGTCATAGACTGTCTGATCGTTGCGCAAATGAGCCTGTGTTGTATCAGCAGTGGCATGCCATGTCGTATCCGTGCCAATAAAGCGTGTTGTCCGCCCCCACGTCAGGCCAATATTCGCTCGCATCAACGGCAGCGAATCGTCTGCGTTTGAAATGCGTAGTCCGATAGCATTGGCTCCTTTGTGTAAGGTGGAGGCGATGTCATACATATACGTTTGCGGTGTATTGCCACGAATAAAATCCATTGTGTTAGAGCCAATATAGGTGCCATTGACGTAGAGTCGAAAGACCTGGCTCGCTGTGACTGTGATATAAGCGTTGTCTGGCAGGATGCTGAGCGTGCTATCGTAGCGGAAATAGGCAACAGGTGCCGTGCTATTGACAGCCTGTACCCAGCGTGCATTTTGCCAGTCTGGTGCAAAGTCATGTGGCTGCGGAACCAGAAAGAGTTGGAAGGCAAACCAGCTCGTGCCGATGCAGGCGAGCAAAAGGCATAGCCAGGAAAGGTGACGTGATATCCGACGAGACGGCGCTGAGAAAATGGTTTTTTGCAGGACTGGCGATGGAGATCGTTCAGCCGGCTGGAGTGTTGGCGAAATCACAAGCTATGTCCTTTCTCACTACCTCAGCCCAGAAAGCTCTTCACGGGCAATGTTGTTGCGAAATGTCGGGTCCAGATCCTGCGCTTTGAACAGGTAGCTACGAGCCGTATGCATGTCCCCCAGAGCGGAACTGCTCAGCCCGAGGTAGGTGTAGGCGGCAGACTGGAAATCGGCTTCCTGGCTCAAGTCGAGGATTGTACGCATCTGTGTCGAGCAGGCTTCGTAGTTGTGCAGGTCATACTGAATCCGCCCAAGCATGTAGTGGGCGTAGACGTTATTTGCATCAAGCTTGACGATTTGTGTGAGCCAGGTGAGCGCTGCCTGTTCGCGCTGCGCACGCTTCGTTGCTTCTCCATTCAGCGGATGCGACATCTCGGCCAGGCGTTGCAGTACGATCCTCAACTGATCATCTATCCATTGTGCACGCGCCCCATTGTTGCGCAGCGAGAGAAGCTGCTGGTACGCTGCCAGGTAGTCGGCCTGCTTGAGATAGAATGCTGCGAGATAAAGCTGGCTATCAGTGTCAGGTTGCTGTGGGTGGAGATAATACTCTGCTTGTCCGCGAGCAATGTGATACTGCGGCAAGGAATCTAACGCGGGATTGAGCCAGTGTGCAGTATCAAGCCAGGAGAGAGCCTTTGGGTAGTTTCCCATCTGCAACTCGCGTTCGGCTTCTCCAGAGGAAAGGAACGCTAAAGCGCCACGGCTGAGGGCGAGCAGGAGCAGGAGTGCAACGCCCGCTAGTAGCCAGATACGATACCTTTGCCTGCGCATTGGAAGAGCGTCTCCGGCCTGCTCTCTGCCTGCTCTAACGCTCAACCTCCGAGTATATCCGCTTGCTTGCACGCGATAGCGATTTTGCGCTGCTGACGGAAAGAGGCTGCGACTTGCAAGAGCGACGCCACTCGCCAGAAGAGGCAAAATAACACCAATGTAACTCTGATTTATGAGCAATGCAAAGCGATCAGAGAGGGTAGCCGGGTCAAAAGTGGTAACTTGTAGTGGTATCAGTTGGGCAGCAGAACCATAGCCAAAATGTGAGCGTATGAGCAGAGCTTGTCGTGCAGCATCACTCCAGTGGGCGATGCTGGAAAGATCATTGAACAGGTATTGTAGTATATAAAGAGCTACAGGGAGAAGACAGAGCAGTCCTGTGAAGATTACTGAGCGTGTTGCAGCGGCCAGATCAGGTTGGAGGGCGAATGCCTGTTGGGACGATGCATAACGTTCTTCAGCCAGCCGCAGACGCCACAACTGACCCGCTCTCCTCCAGAGCAGCAGCGTGCAGCAGAGGCAGAGCAGCCCATAATTGACAAGTGGGGAGCGCAACTGCCAGCCGAGATCGAGTGGCAGTTGCCATGCACAATAACGCTGCCCCAAAGGTTCAATGAACCAGGGCAGAATACTGGCTACGAGCATGATCCCGCCGGCCAGTGCGAGCAGCACAACGCGATAGAGCGCTCGACGCTGTTGTAGCAGTCGAGAGTGAGTAAGTAGCTGCATACATGTTTCCTCTCTTCCTCCGCTACTGTTCGGTCCTTGTGATATGAACACTTGCGCCATCGTGTATTCTGCTCAGTGGTTGTAGGACCAGCACATCGTTTGCTGAGACACCCGCGTCGATAAAGATCGAGCTATCAGACCGTCCCACTACGTGCACGGCTTTTGCCGTCGCGTGTCCATTTACGATCGCAAACACACTGGACTCATGATCAGGATTAAGCACAGCGAGGCGAGGAACAGCAAAGGCGTTGACCTGTCCCTGTACACGGACAAATGCGCTCATCCCTGACAACAACTGTTGCTGTGGGTTTGCCACCTCGACCCAGACCCCGAACGTATCAGTCTGTGCATCAGCCTGGGGAATAACTGAAACGACCTTGCCAGGAAGATTCAGGTTGGGTAGAGCAGAAGGTGCCACCTGTGCAGGCATGCCGAGGTGAACCTGGGCCAGATTCGAGAGCGGGATCTTTGCACGAACCGTAACTACCGATTGATCCATGATCGTCAGTAAGACCGCGTTGGCAGAGAAGATCTCGCCGGGGTTGACATTGACCGCAGTAACGACTCCCGTGAGCGGCGAGATAATATTGCCCTGATGGAGTGTTGGCGATGACGATTGTGTTGAAAGTGCATTATAGCGATTCTGCGCAAGTTGCAGAGATTGCTGTGCCGCTGCTACCGCAACAGGATTGTATGGTACAGCATTCGAGACCGAATTAAGATACGCCTGGGCCGCTGAGACGTTATTCGCCGCCTGCGTGAGCTGTGCATCGAGTTGCGATGGATCGAGCTTGATGAGCGGTTGATTCGGTTTTACTTTGTCGCCGGCCTTAACCAGGACATCGACAGCTCGTTCAGAGACGGGGAACGAAAGATTCATCTGCTGATGAGGGAAGATGATACCCCCACCACCGATAAACTGGCTGACATTCTGCTGTTTGCCGACACGAAAGGCCGTGACGTTCTGGACGGAGAAGATGCTATAGAGAATTCCGCTGACTATCCCCAGCAGAAGCAGAGCCGCAAAAATGCTGGCTAGAACACGTTTACGTCGCCTCCAGAAGCGAGCTGTGGTCACCTGACGCGCACGTGCTGCTCTTGTACGAATCAGCGTTCCTTCTTTGACAGCCCCAGGGGGGGTAGAAACTGTGTGCTGTTGACTTGTAGAACGAGTGGTTTGCAGTAATGCTCCTGTGCTCTGTTTGCCCACAAGAGGCTTTTTAACAGACTGTTCAGAGGCTCCATGCTCCTCCTGACCTTTTGTTGAATATGTATCCAATGCATCCATTTTTGGAGATCTCCCTTCCTCGATTGACTACATTTTCTTATCGGCAAGAATGAAAAACTGTACAATGTAGCTGCATTTGGGAAGCGTTTGCAAACAAATCATTTCAATAGAAACGAATTTTCAAAAAAGGTTGTGGTGATCGCGTGGCAGGGCACCGCTTGCTTCAGCCCTTTGCGGAAAGCTTCTTAGCTCAAACGAACTGGCTCTCGCGGCTGGAGCATACCGTTTGGTTTGTGCTCGCTGCGACCTCCAATGACGAGGTAGATACAGCCTCCCACAAGTCCAAACAGGAGCACTTGCAGATCCATCAGCAACGCGATCAGGATGGAGGTCGCTGGTGAGATATGCACCGTGGCAAAGAGCGCGACAATTGCCGTCTCACGCAAGCCAAAGCCGTTGATGGAGATTGGCAGAAAGGATATCAAGGAAACGAAGGGGATCGCCACCATGAAAAAGGTTATGGGTACGTGGTGTAACTGGAACATCACAGCGTAGCAGTAGTAGTTGAGAGCTGCGCCGAGGTGGAAGAGTCCTCCGAAGATAATCGCCGTTCCCATCGCGCGTGGTCGTACGATGCTCGCGCGAATCGTCGTTCCAATATTGACTAGCGAGCTGAAGATGCGCAGATGTTGTAGGTGGGACCATCTGCTCGTCATATGGGGGAGAACCGCGACGAGCAGCAGTACGCCGCCCAGCGCACCACACATTGCCAGGCAGGAAAGCAGGAAAGAGATTGTAATTCCTTTAGAGAAAAGATCATGTCGAAAGAGCAAGGTAGGAATCGAGATCAGCAGCATGCCAAAGAAACCCGTCACGCGGCTCATGATAACCGCGCTCGTCGAACCAGAAGAATTGCGGCCCTCGCGGCTGACGTAGTACGCTTTGACAACATCTCCTCCCATACCGGTTGGCAGAAAGTGATTGAAGGCAATGCCAACCAGGTAGAGATTTACGAGTTTGCGCAGATCGATGTGGATCTGTTCGGCATCAAGCAAGCTTTGCCATTGATAGGAACTGATAATAACGCCAAAGATACCGAGAATCAGACTGATCAGTAGAATGCCCGCATCCATGTTGTGCAGTTTGGTGAGCACAGTTGACCAGGGAACGGATTTGAAGAGAAAGGCGAAGAGCAGCAGTGTACAGCCCAGGCGCAAGGCGAACTTGAGCCGCTTGCTCTTGAGCGCTCGCTGCACTATCGGCCTTTTGTAAAGTGGTGCAGGTACAAAAGGTTGCTCAGAAGAATTATGGTCACTGTGAGCAACTGGCGTACGAGCAACCTGTATAGGAAATGGAATTTTCATAGCACTATCACTGTCTCTTTCTATGCTATTGCAGTATCCTCAGAACGGATCGAACAATGAACAGTCTACGGTCACTCATCAGCCAGTTCCTCAAGCGGATTCAGTCTATCTGAGTCATCCAAAAGGGTCGATTAAATTTGCACCAGAGCATCTCGTCAAAGTGTGACGAAATTGACGAAATGCCTAGTGAGACATTCAGACGAGTTGAGCCTGTTTGGGTTGACGTGCTGTTCGATATAATGTGCTGGCAAAATGGAACTCGCGTGCCAGTCCGTCGCGCAAAGAGACTTGTGGAGAGTAGTTTAGAAGCTGTTGAGCACGCTGTGTATCTGCATAGGTATGGCGTACATCGCCATGCTGCCGTGCTTCATACGTAACATCCAAGGGCAAGCCGCTGATCTCTTGTAACAGGTCGAGCACACTGCGCAATGTGACGCGTGAGCCACCAGCAATGTTCATCACCTGGCCGACAGCCGCTTCAGAGGTTGCTGCCAGCAGATTGGCCTCAACGATGTCAGAGATGTAGGTAAAGTCCCGTGTCTGATAGCCATCGTCATACACACGCAGCGGTTCACCACCCAGCAACGCTTTACAGAAGCGGTGAAAGGCCATATCGGGGCGCTGGCGCGGCCCGTAGACGGTGAAGTAGCGCAGCGAGACCGTGGGAACGTCGAAGTTGCGATAGTAAAGGGTGCAGAGATTCTCTGCCGCCAGCTTGGTCACTCCATAAGGCGAGAATGGGCGTAGTGGCGCATCTTCTACGATTGGTAAAAGCGAGACATCGCCATAGACCGAGGATGAAGAGGCATAGACCACGCGCTTGATCCCGCCAATATGCAGAACGGCTTCCAGCAGACGTTGCGTCGCCAGCACGTTACAATCGGTATAGCGCGCGAACTCTTCACCCCAACTGGCGCGTACACCGGCCTGTGCCGCTTGGTGAAAGACCCAGTCGATGCCGTCGAGCAAGGGCAAAAGGTGAACATCCAGCAGATTGCCCTCGATAAAGGTGAAGGTCTGCCAGGAGCGTAACGTCTGGAGGTTGCGCTCTTTGAGTCCACGGTCATAATAGTCAATGAAGGCGTCGATACCGTAGACCTTATGTCCATCAGTTAGCAAGCGTTCTGCGAGGTGGGAACCAACGAATCCGGCAACGCCAGTGACAAAACAACGCATATCTCCTCCACATGTTTATCAGGTAATCTTGAGAAGGCACGTCTACGCTAATTTTTGCCTGCGCCTTCCAGTTCGAGCTGCTCGTGTGTCTGGCTTTCGATGTTTAGTTTGGGCAAGAACTCTTCGCGCAGCAGCTCGGTTGCCGAAGGTAGAATCTGTTTCACAACATATGTCGGTTTGTCCTGAGATTCGTAGTAGGTGCGCGTGAGCAACTCTGCAAGGAGGCCAATCATAATACTCAGGAAGCCGAAGCCGCTAAAGAGAAGCGCCAGTGGGAAGAGGGGGGTGCGATGGACACGAATATGCGGCGGAAGGATACGCCGCGTCAATGCATACGCCGAGACAGTCGCCCCGCCCGTCAGTGCTGAGAGGCCAAGCATGCCAAATGCGTATAATGGTTTGGTGCCAAAGCTGCCCAGGAATTTCAGCGTCATCAGATCTAACAGAACACGTACCACGCGTGAAATGCCATATTTTGATTTGCCGAATTGCCGGGCATGATGTGTAACTGGCAGTTCGGTAATCTGTGCGCCTGCTAGGGCTGCATATGCGGGGAGAAAACGATGCATTTCTCCATAGAGGCGCAGGTGTTTGAAGACCTCATAGCGGTATGCCTTCAGCGTACAACCATAGTCGTGCAGATGAACGCCGGTCACACGGGAGATGAGTCGGTTGGCAATGCGCGAGGGCAGTTTTCTGCTTAAGCTCGCATCCTGACGATTTTTACGCCAGCCACTGACAACATCATAGCCCTCCTCTAGCTTTGCGAGCAGGCGTGGAATATCAATAGGGTCGTTTTGCAGGTCGCCGTCCATAAAGACTAAAATTTCGCCCAGGCTATGTGCAACACCGGCTGCCATAGCCGCCGTCTGTCCAAAGTTGCGCCGAAAACGAATGACCTGCACCGTGGGATCAGCTCTGGCAATTCGTTCAAGCTGAGCGAGCGTATTATCCTTACTGCCGTCGTCAACGTAAATGATCTCATAGGAGAGATCTTCGGTAATCTGTGAACTTTTGCCATTCGCATGTCTGGCTTCGTTTAGACGGAGTGGGAGCCTTTCTAGAACGTGACAGATGCGCTTGTGCAAGAGCGGAACGTTCTCTTCTTCGTTGTAGACAGGAATGATGACAGACACATACCTGGAGCGTATGGTGTTTGTTCTAACCACAAATTTCTCCTTTGACAGTGTGCGCTTCACCGTTTTCAGTGGTAAGAAAAGGCAGCACGCACCCTGCACATGCATAGACAGAGCGGTTCAGCATACTACAACAAAAGTATCGGGATCAGCATGCGAACTCTTAAATGCGCGTTTGTCTATGAAGGGTCTTTCTGAAGTTTGGGCGCTGTATGTCGATGGTTTTTTTGTGGTGCTGTGGTAAAATAAGCCAGTTCTGCGAAACGATATTTTTAAATTGCTCCATAGATGCAAAAGGAAGGCCGGTTATGGAAGGAGTTGTAGTAGCTGTGAGCTGCAGCCCAACACATACATTTACGAAGCCGAATCAGGAGAGTATTCGGCTTGTGGCCGGGTTGGGAGTTGAGGGCGATGCGCATTCCGGTGTAACGGTCAAGCATCGTTCGCGCGTGGCAAAGAATCCAGATCAGCCCAATCTCCGCCAGGTGCACTTGATTCATGCAGAGCTTCACGACGAGTTGCGAGCCGCAGGCTTCACGGTAGAAGCCGGGCAGATGGGCGAGAATATTACAACACGCGGCCTGAATCTCCTTGAATTGCCGGTTGGCTCGCGTCTCCACTTCAGTGATACTGCAGTCGTTGAGGTAACTGGCCTGCGCAATCCATGTAAGCAGTTAGACGGCTTGCAAGCGGGCCTGATGGCTGCGGTGTTAGATCGAAATGAGCATGGTGAACTTATCCGCAAGGCTGGCATTATGGGGGTCGTCTTACAGGGCGGTGAGCTGCGAACAGGCGATCCGATCCGTGTAGAGCTTCCACCAGAGCCCCATCGCAGTCTAGAGCCTGTGTGAGACAGAAGAGTTAAGGCGCGTTTAGGCTATTCATGCTCAATGATGGTTTGCTAAAGTAGATCTGATTGGTGTCGTTGCTGCTCACAAGGACGAGAATGCGGTTCGTCGCATCGACGTAGGGTGTCGGCAAAGAGAGATTGTAGGCATCATCTTGCATGGGCATACTTTCCCAGGTTGCCTTCTGCCAGTTATAGAGCTGGACTCCAATATTGCTGTGATGAGTGGGGGTGTCCTGTTGTGGGCCGAAGGGGTGGGCGATGAGATCGGGGACGTGAATGGTCATGTTGTGGATATACCTGTGGGATGTATCAGGCAGTGGCAACTCAAAAGTGAGGTTGCCTTCTGAGAGCGAGTAAACGCCTGCAAGAATTGCCTGCGCATCCGGGCTTTGAATATCGATCAGGCGACCGGTGATAAAGTCGAGCGGCACCTGGGGCAGGTTGGAGAGGTCAATATTCAGCGGCATCTGCAAAAAGGTGGTATGTTGTCCCTGTGGTTGCACCCCGTTGACCGTAGGCGTGGCTACATCACCAAGCTGCGTGTCATGCGTGTCAGTCCAACCGACCAATGTCGCGGATGCTCTGGGCAGCAGGAGTGGATCGTAGTCGTTTTTCAGATTGGGATTGGGCACCTGACCGCCTGTAGTATAGATCATGCCCTTATTCAGGATTGCATGCGTCAGGCAGGAGCCTGAACAGGGAGCATAGTCGTAGCCAGTCCCGCTCAGGGCAGAGAGCAGCGCAACGTGTTGCTGAGTCTCATTCAGTGGTTGCGTCTGTCCGTTTGCATTGCCTGTATAGGGGAAATATGGCGCAGGCAGGTGGTGATACTCAGCGATCTGGTCGGCCAGTGTTTTGCCAGCATTCGCGGCTGCACTGTGTAACAGCAGGTCTACCCGAAGTGTCTGCTGTGCAGCGATGTGTCCCAGTGGAACAAATGCATGTGGAAGTAGCACATAGGCATCATTGATGGCACTCGCTAGAGTGTTTGTGACTGTGCCAACCAGATGACCCTCGATCAGCTCCAGGTGTGTCGAGATCGTGCCTGAAATCCGTGCCTCCTGTTCCGTAATGAGGGGATGAAGCGTCCAGATATGCGAATTATGCAGCGTTAGATCCATTTCGTGCACATTCGCCTGAATTGCGGTCGGTTCGTCATCTTTCAGGCCAGTCGTCGTATTTTTCGGAAGAAATTGTCTGCTCAGGGGTTGAATGAGTCCTTTTCCCGCTAGATGGACAGTAAAATCACCTTCGTTGGGCATAAAGAGGCCCATGAAGGTAGTCATGTGTGCCGAAGAGTCTCCCTGGTTGAGCTGGAGGAGCGAGATGCTATTGTTTGTTAACGAGACGGTCTTTTGATAGGATGCTGTGCCGTAGGCGAGGAATGAGAAGAGCAGTGTGCTGAGAAGGACGAGCCGCCACTGCCAGAGGTACGGGCGACGCACCCGATATTTGAGGAGCAAGCCGATGGCAATCAGGGCGAGGAGATAGGTGAGCAGGAGGATGCCGAGCACATTGGGTCCAGACGGCTTCTCAGGTGTGAGCAGGTTCAGCAGACCGCCGCGCGTAAGTACCTGACCCGGTCCACTATCGAAGTTTTGTGCAATATCCGAGATAAGCAGCCGATCTCCAAGCGTCTGATAGAAAAGCGTTTGCCAGAGTGTTGTGAGGCCGGCCCAATCATTGAGCGGGGCGAGCGTGGGATCGAAGCCGAGGTAGCAGATCAGCCCGGCCCCCTGTTGCGCTTTCACAAGCAGCGGATTGTCATGCGTGGCTAGCACAGTACGAATGCTTGAAAAGGGTTCATGCGTATAAATAGAAGCCTTGCTTACCGGAATAGCTTCTGTGAACGGGGGAAGAGAGGATGCGTAGAAACTGCTAAACTCTTCGGGAGTGGGGCCGCGAACCGGGAGCAATTGTGACTGTGGAGAGAGTTGAGCGGTCCCGGACAACGTGACTGGAAGCAAGTCAGTGGGTAGTGAACTTAGTGTTTGTATACCATGTGGTCCGCCAATCTCAAGCAGCACGCCTCCGCGATTCACCCAGGTGCGCAGGGCGGCAAGCTGTGCGGGACGAAGTCTCTCGGTGGGGAAGTTTTCGAGAATCAGCACATCGAAGTTTTCCAGCACCTCCTCTATATCTGGCAACGTGGTTGTATCAAAGGTATAGAGCGCGGGCGGTGTAACCTGATTGGGAAGGGAAAGCGACGGGTCGGCAAGTACGCTGAAGTCGGAGGTTTGCTCCGTAAGCAGGCCAATAAAGAGGTCACCTGGCCTGACCTCATTCCCAGCCGTACTCCAACCCGTTGCGATGTGTCGATTGTGCTCATCAAGGAGATTCGCAACAAAGCCGCGTACTGGAAGCGTGCCAGCCGAGTACGGCGCATAGACTGTAACCTGTCGCCGACTGCCACTAGCGAGTGTGACGGCATCTTCAAAACTCCATGGGGAGAGAGCATCCTTCGGCACTACATCAGATGACTCAGAAAATGCGCGAACTGTGAGCTTGCCATGGAATGGAGAGCCAGAATTATGTAGCGTCACCTGAATCGGCGTCCAATAGCCGCTGCGGTAGTATGAGGCGAAGCCCACATTCAGAGAGACAGCCAATGTATGTGGTGTGGGGGAATGGGAGGAATAGGTGGAGTGAGTGGGAACCTGTGCGCGTTGTGCGATTTTGAAGCCGGGCCAGAAAAATATTCCGAGCGCCAGGCAACAGAGGCAGAGCAGAAGAATTATGTTCTGAGTAGGAATGATTCGCCAACTGTCACGACCTACGCGCATATCCTGTGCCTTTCCCGCTCTCAGTACCCCGAACGACGGACGCCATGAATGCTGGTCCCTCCGAAGGCTCTGAAGCGCGTGACCTCGGTTCGTGCTCAAAAAATTCATCTGTGAAAAGATGCTTCAGAGAACTTTTACCTTCGTGACTTGACGCCCATGAGAGCGGGGCAAGCACACTCTCTACGCGCAGTCAGTTGAGCACTCATAGAACTGGAACATACTATGTAGATACACACTATGGGCCGACAGAACGTATAGTAATCATAAATTCCTGAAGGTTCATTTGTCCAGTACAGCAATAGGAGAAAGGATTCGTATGCAAAAGGAAAACTTCTATAGCTATCAACGGAGACGTGTGAGGATTCTCTTAGGCTGGGGGCTGTTAAGCGTTGTTGCTGGCAGCATGATCCAGTTGAACCCGCGTGCGTTCTGGAAGCAGTTCGGGTTGCAAGCGCTGATGTGGGGAGCTATTGATGCTGCTCTAGCACTCTTTGCGTTACGCACTTCCCGCAGTCGTGAGCAGCGCTACGAGCAAGGGGAACTGGGGGATGTGGATGTAGCGAAGGAGGCGCGCTCATTCCAGCGCATTGTGCAGGTGAATGCTGGTCTCGACGTGGGTTATGTGCTGGGGGGAGCGTGGATGACGCGGCGCTTTCGCAACCGTGAGGATCGACGCGGCATGGGTGTAGGCATTCTCGTCCAGGGCACGTGGCTGCTGCTATTCGATGGTTTTCTAGCGTGGGAGTTGAGCAGGCGCACAAAAAATTAATCGGCAGCGCTGCCGACGCGAAATTTCACATCGTAGGTCAGAATGAAATCGAGTTCGGCGGTGGTGAAGTTGTAGTGGCGGGCCAGGACGGTGTCAATGCGGTCAAGGATTGGCTTGGCTTTTCTTGCATAGATCGTGTAGCTGTCGGCCTGACCGCGTTTGAGATGCTCGGCGTGGGTGCGAAAGTTGAGCATGAGTTCCCTGCTTAGCATTTTCAACTCGCTGAGGATGGTGGGGTCGGTGGGGTAGGTGAAGCGGAAGCCGAAGAGCATGTAGTCTTTGAGGTTAAAGGTATCGAAGGTGACTGTGTAGTACCACCAGAAGAGGGAGCTGTTGTAGAGGGCGACAAAGATATCGCGATCATACGGCTCCAGGAAAAAACAGCGTTTGTTCGAGCTTGTGGCGTAGGGCCAGGGAAAGTTGACGAAGACCTTCCAGTAGAGGCCACCGGCTGAGCGATAGAACAGGGCGTTCTCGTTGGGGCGTTTAGAGAGGTAGCGCTCGACCGTGTCGTGCTGGAGAATTTTACGCAGGATGGCGTTTTCAAGCGCGTCACCAAATTTGGGGTAGTAGTGACGATTGGCAGGATCAGCTGGTACGGTGATCCGGCAATAGGTGAGGCGGGAGAAAAGGAGTGTACGCTGCTCATGGAACCACTTGAGCAAGGTAGTGCTAAAGCGCTGCACTGGCCCGGAGGTACGCCCGAGGGCGATAGCTGTGGGAATGCTGGCAACTTTGCCACCAGAGAAAAGCATTGAGGGGCGAAAGTGATAAAACGAGATCCAGCTTGAGGGGAACCAGCGCTGAAAGCCTGTGAGAAATGGCTGCATGTTGCGTGTGGCAAAAGCTGCAAGCGGCAAAACCATGCCGAAACGGCCATGTGTTGCCAGCAGTTGTCGGCTGCGCTCTACTATACACGGGTATAGGTTCCTGCACCTTGCTGTCTCAAATGTATGCAAAAATGAGGGGGAAGACTCTTCTGAAAACTCGACGTAGGGTGGGTTGCCGAGGATAACATCAAAGCCACTTTTGTTGAGAATCTCCCCAAATGTGTTCTGCCACGCAAAACGTGTCCCCCCCTCTTGAGGAGAACTCCCTATTGCTGCACTATCATACAGCGTTTCCAGGGTGTTCCCCTGACAGATATGCCCTTTGAGCGCTGGCAGGGGACGTATCTCTTCGATACGTTGCAGGGAGGAGAGCAGCCTGAGCGAGAGCCGTAAGCGGCACAGGTCAACGGCCTCAGGCATAATATCAATGCCATACAGGTTGCGCGTAAGTATCAGGTGCAGGATGAAATAGGCGGGAGCAGGGGCGCTTTTGCGAAGGCCTGCGACGGCAGAGCGCAGATTTCTTGTCTTGCTCTCGTGGGCGCGTGTGGAGGGGTGCATACTGGTGGAGAAGAGCATTTCTGCCCGTTCGAGGCAGAGGGTGTAGAGCGGGAAGAGGATTTCGAGTGCGGCAAAAAGAAAGGCACCAGAGCCACAGGTCGGGTCCAGGATTGTCAGGTGTGTCAGGTGCTCGTAGAGGCTAGCGAGCAGAAGTGGGTCTTCGGTGCGCTGGAGAGCGTCCTGGAGGAATTGATCAATATGCAGGTTATAGGTAATAAAGTCGTCACCTGTAATCGTCTCTCCGCTTTGCAGATACTGGTGCAGGTGAGCATAATATGCTTGTCGAACTGTATATTCACGCTCAACCTCACCGGGTAGGTATACTGTGCTGCGGACCGCAGTTGGGATGTAGCGTTGCGGCTGCTGTTGTAGCAGGCGAAGCGAGGAGTTCAGGCCGGGGAAGGACTGGAGCAGCCTGTCGTAGAGCTGGGGGAGCAGAGTAAAGGTGGCGATATACTGTGTCACATCGCGCCGCGTATAGTATGCTCCCATCTGGCGCTGGTTGACGTATTGTTCGGCCATGGCACCAAGCAACGTGGGATTGATGACGTTTTTAGCGCGCGGTGGCTCGTCCTCCATCTGCCAGGTATAGGAGTCGAAGAACGAGAAGATGCGTGTAAATGCGCTGTCAGGTATATGTAATTGGGCAATGTGCGCAAGTGCTTCAGTGCTAAAAAGGTTCCCTCCAAGATAAGGAATACGCCCATAAAGCGCGAGGAAGTCCGTGGATCGTTGAGGTGTGTTGAAGCCTTCGCGAAAGAGCCGCAGCAGGAAGCGAGAGTAGAAGTGATCGGAGCCTGATTGCGTCCGAAATTGGCGCAGTTTGTGCGATAGGTAGTGTGAGTTGCCGTCCAGGAAGCCGCGCTGTTGCAGGAAGTAGAGAAACATCAGGCGGTGTAGCAGCAGTGAGGTGTAGTGCTCACACTCTGAAGGGGGTAGCTGATCTGCGAATGCTGTGGAGAAGACCGCTCGCTCGCGCTTGAAGGATTCGTAGAGCGACTTGAGCAAGAAGTCGATGGAGGGAGGTGGGTAGGGGAGTTTAGTACGCACAAGTTATACCTCTTCAGCTAACAGAAATAATTTGAGGGAGTCCACTCTCCCTATATCTGGGAAGAATACTTGTATTTTATCATAGTTTGTCCTGTGTAATACATAAAGCGGTAATAATGGACATACTGTTTCTTTGGGTTGCGCGCTGCCGGGTGATTTGTGGGATATTTATGGCTATGTGGATGGATGCCAATTAATGATCCGAATTTCAGAAGTACATTAACGCCTTCTGATCCTGCGAGCACGACCTGCTGTAATCCGTAATTGAAGCTTGAGTTGCTAGAGAGGAAGACTGGCAAATGGGTAAATCTATTCGTGTGACATGGAGCACCTGGTCCAGCACTCTGTAGATATACTGGATTCGCTAGGGATTGGCTTTTTCCACGGCTTGAATGAATTCATTCAATTTCTAATCAATCTGGGACAAGATCCAGTGCACACAATAGCGACGCTCTCCGCTCATATCGCAAAGATTGGCGGTGAAACGATAGCCACGCTGGAGGAGCTAGCACACGGTGTCATGACGTACGGCTTGACCGGCTACTTCGAGCGGAAAGTCACCCAGGCGGTGCAGCCACTCAAAAATGCACTGACGCAACAGAGCACTCGTGGGCATGAGGTGGCTCACGTGCATACAACCACGCTGGCTACAATGCAGCTCAAGCTCAACGCATTGCAAACAGGAGATACCTCTTCCGGAATGAAATGGGAGGGGGCCAGCGTTGAGGAGATGAACACATCCTTTACAACCATCTCGCAAGCGATCAAGAATCAGGTTGCTCAGATTGACACGAGTGGGGAGCAAGACACACTCAACCGCAACTTTCTGACTATTTTAGAGGGCATTGGTAAGTTTGCGCAGATGTTAGCCATTCTGGATGTGTTGCTGATAGCTGCCTCGGCGATAGTTGTTGTGGCCTCTGGAGGAACGCTAGCACTTGCTGATGTGGCGTTGATAGCTGGGATTTTGCAATTTGAACTTGAACTTTTGCTGGTCCTGGTTGCTG
>DAOUDD010000057.1:0-9530 GCA_034431765.1 Ktedonobacteraceae bacterium
CGTGCACATGAGTTTGATCTTATCTTGCTTGATATTAACTTGCCTGATCAGACGGGATGGGATGTACTGCGTGCGGCTCAGGCCGAAAATCATCTTCAGGCAGGGAACTATGCCCAACTGGGGGATAAGCTGCCGGTCGTTGTTCTTTCTGCTGTGCGTGTCAGTCCGCGTCGTCTAGCTGAATTCCATCCATTGGCGTATCTGCCCAAACCGTTTCCGATGGAGGCCTTGTTGCGGCTCGCGTCTGAAGCTGCTGCACGTCGGAATGGTGGAAATGGCGAGGAACAGCGGATGTGATGATGGGGACGGGAAGGATTTGTGAAAGGGAATGATTGGGTTCTTATTGAACAGGTGATGAATCACTAGAAGGAGAGGAGAAGAATGCTTGATCTTGTAATTGTGGTTGTAACGGTTGTCTTTTTTGCTCTGTTAGTGGGTTTTACGGAGGCATGTGAGCGATTGTAAGTTTCGGTCAGTGGAGTGGTCGATTCTAGTCATGGGAGGAAGTTTTCGATGAATGCGCCTATTGAGTATATTCTGGTGGGGATTGTGGCGTTGTTGATCACGATCTATCTGGTTTTTGCGTTGCTTGCGCCAGAGAGATTTTAGGATGTTCTTGCCGCGTATGCGGTATTTTTTTTGATCGTTTTTCTCCATTTGAAATTGAGGTGAAGTACATGCCTGTAACGGTCAATAGTGTCCTACAGGTTCTGCTCTACCTGGTGATTCTGCTCTTGATCACCAAGCCGCTGGGTTTGTATCTGACGAGAGTGTTTACAGGTGGGCGCACGTGGTTGACCCCGGTCTTTGCGCCAGTAGAGCGGCTCTTCTATCGGTCAGCGGGTGTGAAGAGTGAAGAGGAGCAGACGTGGCTTGGCTATACCATTGCGATGCTCGTGTTCAGTGTGGTGGGGATGCTGTTGCTGTACCTGATAGAGCGAACGCAGCAGTGGCATGGAACCCTGTTGAATCCGCAGGGCTTTGGGGCGGTTGAGCCAAATCTCGCGTTCAATACAGCGGCCAGCTTCACATCGAACACGAACTGGCAGGCATATGCGGGAGAGCAGACGATGTCGTATCTCACGCAGATGGTCGGTCTGACGTTCCATAACTTTGTCTCGGCGGCGACAGGTATTGCACTGGCTGTCGCGTTTGTGCGTGGTTTGACACGGCGCAGTGCGCAACGCCTGGGCAACTTCTGGGTGGATCTGACGCGCTGTACACTCTATATTCTTCTGCCATTTTCTATCATTGGAGCGTTAGTGCTGGTCTCGCAGGGTGTAGTGCAGAATTTCAACGCGTATACAGTTGTGAAGACGCTGGATGGGGTGCAGCAGGTGATTGCGCAGGGTCCGGTGGCCTCGCAAGAGTTTATTAAAGAGTTTGGGACGAACGGTGGAGGCTTCTTCAACGCCAACTCGGCTCACCCCTTTGAGAATCCGAGCGTGATTACTAATCTGATCGAGATGCTCGCCATCTTTGCCATCCCCTCTGCGCTGACGTATCTGTTTGGACGGATGGCGGGGAACACGAAGCAGGGCTGGGCGATCTGGGCGGCGATGGCGATCCTCTTCTTGATCGGCGTCTTCGTGCTCTTGCCGGCTGAGCAGGCAGGGAATCCGAATCTGACGACGCTGGGAGCAAACCAGGCGGTGACGGCAAACCAGGCGGGTGGAAATATGGAGGGGAAAGAGGTGCGCTTCGGGATTACGCAGACGGCGCTCTTCTCAACGATCACCACGGATGCCTCGTGTGGAGCGGTGAACGGTTTTTTTGATAGCTTCACACCGATTGGCGGGCTGATCCCGCTGGCGAATATCGCGCTGGGTGAGATTGTCTTTGGCGGCGTTGGCTCCGGTCTCTACGGAATGCTGATCTTTGCGATTCTGGCCGTCTTTATTGCGGGCTTGATGGTGGGACGGACGCCTGAGTACCTGGGCAAGAAGATCGAGCAGAAGGAGATGAAGATGGCTGCGCTTGCCATTCTGATCCTGCCAGCATCGATTCTCCTTTTTGCCGCGATCGCGATAGTCTTGCCGACAGGAGTGAGCTCAATCACTAATCCGGGTCCACATGGACTTTCGCAGGTGCTCTACGCCTTTACATCAGCGACAGGAAACAATGGTTCAGCGTTTGCTGGTCTGGGCGCAAACACTCCTTTCTATAACTGGACGCTTACCTTTGCCATGCTGATTGGACGCTTTGCCTTTGTGGTCCCGGTGATGGCGCTGGCGGGTTCGCTGGTGAGAAAGAAAGTTGTACCGGCGGGACTGGGGACGTTTCCGACAACGGGACCGCTCTTTGTCGCCTTGCTGATCGGTGTAATTGTCATCGTGGGTGCGTTGACCTACTTCCCCGCGTATGCGCTGGGTCCGGTCGTTGAACATTTACAGATGTTAGGTGTGAAATGAGCACAGAGACAGTAGAAACACAGCAGGTAGAGGCACCACAGGTAAAGACGCGGCGCAAGCGGGAGAACTCGATCTTCAACGGGCCGATCCTGCGCCGTGCACTGGTTGACTCATTCAAGAAGCTCGATCCGCGCTGGCAGTTGAAGAATCCGGTGATGTTTGTCGTCGAAATTGGCAGTGTGATTACCACGATTGAGTTTATCCGCCTGATAATCACAGGCCCCGCGAGCGAGATGCTCTTTGTGCTTGGCGTGACGATCTGGCTCTGGTTCACCGTCATCTTTGCCAACTTCGCCGAGGCGATGGCGGAGGGGCGCGGCAAGGCACAGGCCGATGCACTGCGGCGGACGCGTACGACGACGATGGCGAAGAAATTGAGCGGGAGCGGACGCGAGAGTTACCAGGAGGTCGCGGCTCCCGACCTGCGCAAGGGGGATCGCGTGCTGGTCGAGGCTGGCGACGTGATTCCGGGCGATGGAGATGTCGTCGAGGGTGTGGCCTCGGTAGATGAGTCGGCGATCACAGGAGAGTCTGCGCCAGTAATTCGCGAGAGCGGCGGTGATCGCAGCGCCGTCACCGGTGGCACACGCGTGCTCTCAGACTGGATCGTCGTGCAAATCAGTGCCAACCCTGGCGAGACGTTTCTGGATCGCATGATTGCGCTGGTTGAAGGCGCGGCGCGACAGAAGACGCCGAACGAGATCGCCCTGAACATCCTGCTGGCAAGCCTGACAATCATCTTCTTGCTCGCAGTCGTCACACTGGAGCCGTTTGCCATCTACTCAGGGAATCCGGTCTCGATTACCATCCTGATCGCCCTGCTGGTCTGTCTGATTCCGACGACCATTGGTGGCTTGCTCTCCGCGATCGGTATCGCAGGGATGGATCGCATGGTACAGCGTAACGTGCTGGCGATGAGCGGGCGTGCAGTCGAGGCAGCAGGAGACGTTGACGTGCTGTTGCTGGACAAGACCGGCACGATCACGCTGGGCAACCGTATGGCGAGCCGCTTTGTGCCGCTAGCGGGAGTGGACGAGCACGAACTGGCTGAAGCGGCGCTGCTATCGAGTCTTGCTGATGAGACCCCTGAGGGGCGTTCGATTGTGGCACTGGCACGAGAACGCTATGGATTATCGGAAGCGTCAGCGCCGAACGCGGCCTTCGTTCCCTTCTCCGCGCAGACACGTATGAGCGGTGTAGACCTGGATGGAACGGGGGCGATGGTTGGAGGTGACAGAGTAGCGCTGCGCTCGGTGCGTAAAGGGGCTGGCGATGCGGTGCGCAAGTATGTACAGGAGCAAGGTGGTGCAAGTAGCCAGGAACTTGACGATCTGGTTACCGAAATTTCTAAAGCTGGCAGTACCCCGCTGGTGGTGGCCGAGTCGCAAGCGAACGGGAATGGAACAGGAGCGAAGGCACGGCTGCTGGGTGTGATCGAGCTGAAGGATATCGTCAAGGGTGGGATGCGCGAGCGCTTTGACCAGATGCGGCGTATGGGTATTCGCACCATCATGATCACCGGTGATAATCCCCTGACTGCTGCCGCGATTGCCAGGGAAGCGGGCGTGGATGATTTTCTGGCGCAGGCAACACCTGAGACCAAGATGAAACTGATTCGTGAGCAGCAGAGCGGTGGTCGGCTGGTTGCGATGACTGGTGATGGCACGAACGACGCACCAGCACTGGCACAGGCCGATGTCGGCGTCGCGATGAACACAGGGACGCAGGCAGCGAAAGAGGCGGCGAACATGGTCGATCTCGACTCGAACCCGACGAAACTGATCGAAGTGGTCGAGGTGGGCAAGCAGTTGTTGATGACGCGTGGAGCGTTGACAACCTTCAGCATCTCCAATGACGTTGCCAAGTACTTCGCGATCATTCCCGCCATGTTCTCGGCCTCGCGCAACTTTCATCAGCTCAATGCATTGAACATCATGCAGTTGGCGACGCCGCACAGCGCGGTCCTTTCAGCCGTGATCTTTAACGCGCTGATCATCATCGCACTGGTGCCGCTGGCCCTGAAGGGTGTGAAGTATCGTGCGCTTGGCGCCGGTCCGTTGCTGAGACGCAACCTGTTCGTCTACGGTATCGGTGGGCTGATTGTCCCGTTTATTGGTATCAAGATTATCGACCTGATTTTATGGGCGCTGCACCTGGCGTAACAGAGAGGATAGAGAGATGAAATTTGTGAAGGAGTATATTCGACCAGCGATAGTGATTACGCTGCTGTTGACCTTTGTTACCGGATTGCTCTATCCTGGGATTGTCACGGGGCTGGCGCAATTGATCTTTCCGGGGCAGGCGAATGGGAGTCTGGTAACGGATGGACAGGGACATACGCTGGGTTCGGCGCTGATCGGGCAGGAATGGAAGTCGGCGCAGTACTTTCATGGCCGTCCCTCCGCGACGGTTTCGGAGTCGGATTCGAGCAAGAGCGTGCCGTATAATGCACAGAACTCGTCGCCCTCAAACCTGGGGCCGACGAATCCAGCGCTGATCAAGACGGTGCAGCAGAATATTGATGCGGTACGCAAGGAGAATCCGGGAGAGAGCGGGTCGGTTCCGGTTGACCTGGTCACGGCGTCCGGCTCTGGTCTGGACCCGGACATCTCGGTTGCTGGCGCGCTCTACCAGGTCAAGCGAGTTGCGAATGCGCGTGGGCTGAGCGAGAGCCGGGTGACGCAGATGGTACAGGATCATGTGCAGCATCGCTTCCTGGGGATGTTTGGTGAGGAGCATGTGAATGTGTTTGAGCTGAACCGGGCGCTGGATGGAGTGAAATAGGGTGGGAGAGTGTGTGATGTAGTATGATCAGAAGGAGAGCACAGATGAGTTCGGAACCTCTTGAGAAGCGTGTGCAGGAGGATGGACGGCCCGATCCTGAGGCGCTTCTGAAGCGGTATCGTATGGCGGATCAGGATTTAGAGATAGACGGAGAGAGTGCAAGTTCTCCGTCTACAACGAGTTCTGATACGGCGAAGAGGGAGGATGGGCGTGGTCGGCTGCGTGTGTATCTTGGGGCGGCGGCGGGCGTCGGGAAGACGTATGCGATGCTGAATGAGGGGCGGCGGCGCAGGGAGCGAGGGACGGATGTAGTGATAGGGTATGTGGAAACGCATAAGCGTGAGCAGACGCAGGCACAGTTGGGCGATCTGGAGATTATCCCGCGCAAAAAGGTCGAGTATCGAGGCGTCACGCTGGAAGAGATGGATACTGACGCGATTATTGCGCGCCACCCAGAGGTTGCGCTGGTTGATGAACTTGCGCATACCAATGTCGCGGGTTCCAGGCATGCGAAGCGCTACCAGGATGTGCAGGATATTCTGGATGCGGGAATTGACGTGATCACCACGGTGAATGTGCAGCACCTGGAGAGCTTGAATGATCTTGTTGTCAGCATTACCGGTGTGCAGATACGTGAGACGCTGCCGGATCGGATTCTGGACCAGGCTGACGAGGTGGAGTTGATAGATATTGCGCCAAATGCGTTGCGGCAACGTATGCGGCATGGGAACATTTATCCTCCTGAGCGTATTGAGCCGGCGCTCAATAATTTCTTTCGTGAGGGGAATCTGACGGCATTGCGCGAGATCGCGTTGCGACGCACTGCCGAGAAGACCGAGTCGCAGCTCCAGAAATACATGACGGAGCACGAGATCAGCACGCAGTGGTCTACCAGTGAGCGTGTCCTGGTTGGATTTGATGGTCGGGTGCAGAGCCGCTCAGTGTTGCGCGATGCGTGGCGGTTGGCACATGGGTTGCACGCAGACCTGATCGCAGTCACGATTGAGCTGGAGGGCTATCCGGCGTTTTTGCGACGTGTGGGGGCATTTTTTAAGTATGGGAGGAGAGTGAAAGAGTACAACGAGGAGCGGTTGCGGCATATAGAGGAGCATGCGCTGTTCGCAGAAGATCTGGGAGCTGAGGTCATCCGGCGCAGCAGCACTGATATTGCCAGGACGCTTACTGATATTGTCAGGCAGCGACATGTCACGCAGATTGTGCTGGGTCAACCGGGGCATCGGCGCTGGGAGGTATTGCTGTACGGGTCTGTCACGAATAAACTCTTGCGCTTGAACAGTGATACTGATATACATCTCGTGCCGTTGAAGCGCAAGAGTGCGCGGGGGTAGGTCAAGGATTTGGACTTTTGCAGATAGTGATAGTGCCTTGAAAGAACGGAGCTTTCTGGCACCATCACTGTAAATCGCGCGGTCTGGAACGGGTGGAGGATTAATGCCTGGTGAGTAGCTATTCATCCTAAAAAGAGCTTTTGCATAGCCTTCGGGTTGAGACGAAACTTGATTACCAATAGGCGCGTATGCTACAGTGTGTAGAAAAATAACATGTCCTGTGGGCTGGGTGTCGTTGATGCGGTATACCGTGTGGGAAGAGGCGATTGTGCCTTGTCTTTTGAAGCGGTGTAGTGTTGTTGCGGCATACGGCCTTCTCTTTTTAGCTTTTGTTAAAGGGAAGTGCAGGATGTGTTTGCTTTTCGTTTGGAGGAATAGCATATATGTCTCAGGAAGTCTCCGCCCCCGAAGTGGGAACGACGACGACAGGGGATGAACATAGTCACGGTGGGACGTTATTGGGGCCGCTGTTATGTTGGGCGGTGGTCTTCGCGGATATCGGTACCTCTATCTATTATGTGCCGGGCATTCTGTATGGGAATGTTGGGAATCTGGCAGGCTTTTTTGTACTATTGACGATGTCGGTCTTTGTGCTGCTGACGCTCAAGTATGCGGAGGTGACGCATCGTTATCCGCAGGGTGGGGGAGTGGTCACGGTTGCAGCGTCGGCGATGAACAAGTGGTTTGGTGCGCTGGGTGGAATGTTTATTCTGGTGGATTATTTTCTTACCGCTTCCATCAGTTGTTTATCGGGGATGCAGTATCTCAGTGTGGTGATACCGGTGCTGAGTGCGGCGCTTGCTTTGCCTGTTGTCGGATCGATTCAACTGACACTTTTACTGATTACAATAGGCGTGCTAGTGCTGCTGGGAATATTGAACTGGTATGGTATCAGTGAGAGTGCGAAAGTGAGCTTGGTGGGAGCGATTATTGCTTTTATCAGTGATATTGCTATTCTCATTACGGTCTTTACACATATCTCTTTGAGCGAATTTTTTGGTTTGTTTCCGCGAATGTTTACCAGTAATGCCATTACACCTATCTCGCTCTTGATCGGTTTTGCCGGCTCATTTCTAGCGTTTTCGGGACTTGAGAGTATCTCGCAGTTGTCGCCAGTGATGAAGACACCGCGCAAGAAGGTCGCGGGGATTGCACTCTTTCTCGTCGTAATCACAATAGGCGTCACCAGTCCATTGCTCACGATGTTTTCGACGTTGTTGCAGCCGACGCAGGCGAAAGATCCAGTGCTCTCGGCACAGCTCATCTCGTTGTTAGGTGGGCATTGGGGAAACATTTTTCTGCAGACGGAGATTGCTATCAGCGCCAGCGCATTGCTCGTTTTTGCCAGCAATACTGCTATTATTGGAGCCTATCATGTCTTTATTGCGCTCTCACGTTTAGGCTTTTTCCCTTCCTTTGTCTTGACGCGAAACAGATTGCGCAATACGCCGCACTATTCTATTATGCTTGCAACTGGCATTCCTATAGTCATCTTAGTAGCAGTGCTGGGAAATATCACAATTCTGGGCGATATGTATGCGTTTGGATTGCTGGGGGCGTTTACGCTGACGTGTCTGGGATTGGATATTGTGCGGGTGCGTGAGCGGAAGGCTGAGCGGATGCTGCGGGAGAGGCAACGGCGCCTTGATCCGCTAGCGGTTGCAGGGGCGAATGGATCGAACGCGCTCCAGAGTGAGCCGAAGGAACTTGCTATTGACCTGCTGCAACTGAACGAGAATGCTGTGCCTGTACGAGCGCCTGTACGTATCTCGTTAGCGAGTCGCGTACATCGTGTCTGGCAACGGCTGGATTTCTGGTTAGGGGTACTGACGACGGGGCTGGTGATTCTAGCGTGGACAACGAATCTGGTAGCCAAGCCGTTGGCAACTGCCTTTGGTGGGGTTGTGACGGTTATTGGAATGGGGATCGCGTACTTTAACTATCGGAGGCAGGAGCAGATTGGCCTAGCACCGGTGCATGTCGTGCCGCTGAGCCATGTTGCATTGCTGCCAGATGCGACGCTGGCTGTGTTGTTACCCGGTGAGGATCGTTGGAACAGCAAGGTGATTCAGGCGGCAGCCAATCATGGAGATGGGAACCCACTTATTTTCCTATACATAGGCAAGCAGCAGGCACCTCCAACTGTCGAGCCATTTGAGTTTTATGAGCCATATCTCTCGGATGAAGAAGCGGTGCGAACGTTTGGTAAGGCGCAGAAGTATATCAGTGAAGAGAAGAAGGTCAAGAATCCGCAGTTTTTGTACCAACCGATAAAGGACACTGCTGATCCGCAGAAGGTTGATATTGTGAAGCATGTGTGGCGTACGATCCATCCGCACGAGTTGCTGATTGCAGCGGAAGATGTCTCGATGCTGGAGGATATTAATCCTGACCGCATTCGTTATGAGATCACGCCAAAGGGACGGGTAGCGCATCTACTGGTGCGTCGATGAGATGAGGGAGGCGTGCCCTGGACAGCCAGAGAGTCGTAGAACGGACGCTCTAGCTCTGTTCTTACCTGTTCATACTTCCTCGGAATGCTCGTCGGTATGCCTGTAGGCTAATTCCGACGGAGTGCTTGAATTGGTCGCGGAAGGTCGTTGATGAGCCGAAAAAGCACGCTGTTGATAAATCCGGTTCTCGACGGAAATCGGCTCACCTGGAAACAATCAATTACGAAGCCCATGCGGTTGAACCTTACCTTCGACGTAATCATCGATGGTGACACCCTCAGCGGCACATCAAAAGCAGGAATGCTGCCTGCGTCCAAAGTCACCGGCACACGAGTCGTGTGAGGTTAGAGCGGGACACTTGTTGCAGGCACGTTCTTTTCGAGTGCATCTGCACATGCCTGAAGTGCCTCTGTGAGTTGTAACCGTTGGTCATGAGGCAACGCTGCCATCATATGCTCCTCAATCTCGCTGACTCTGCGAATGCTCTCTGTACTGCTCTGGAAGCGAGTGACACACGTATTGCGCAACGGCCT
>DAOUDD010000058.1:0-1851 GCA_034431765.1 Ktedonobacteraceae bacterium
CCGCTCATCGCCCCGGCATTAGTCCTGACCTGCATCTTCTCCATTATCGGGACAGCGCAACTCTTCAACGAACCGGTTGTACTATCATCGATCTCGAACAATATATCCAATTCGTATACACCAAATATCTATGCCTACTACACCGCTTTTGGCAACAACAATTACTACTATACCTCAGCAATTGCTGTTGTGCTTGCGCTTGTCACTGCCCTCGTCTCATTTGGTTTCTTACGTATTACGCAGCGCTACGCAGGAGTATAAAAACGATGAGCCAGACTACATATGTACCGCTTCCAGAGCTTCGGGAGCAACCGGTGGTGCAACGCAGAGGTCCGCGCCAGCAAACGATCAAGCTGAGTAGCATAGCAGCTATGACCTTCCTCTTCATCTGTACAATCTACTTTATGGTCCCCTTCTTCTGGCTGTTTGTCTCTTCGACAAAAAATGCCGCAGATCTCTTTGGCACGTTTGGACTCTGGTTCGCGCCCAACTTCAACCTGTTCACGAACCTGCAACTCTTGTTTACCTACGATAACGGGGTCTATGTGCAGTGGTTGATCAATTCGTTTCTCTACGCAGGTGTGAGCGCCGTGGTTGGAACGTTCCTTGCGGCGCTGGTAGGCTATGCCCTCTCCAAGTACGTCTTTCGCGGCCGCAATCTTATTTTTACCCTGATTCTGGGTGCTACCCTTGTTCCAACCAATGCGCTCGTGCTCCCCTTATATCTACTGATGAGTAAATGGGGCTTGACGAACACATACTGGGCTGTTTTGCTGCCAAGCGTCATCAGTCCTTTTGGTGTCTACCTCTCGCGCATCTATGCAACAGCTTCAGTACCGGACGAATTGATCGAGGCCGCCCGTATCGATGGAGCTGGAGAGTTCTATACCTTCATCAATATTGCGATGCGTCTCATGACCCCCGGACTGGTAACAGTTTTGCTGTTCCAGTTTGTGGCGGCCTGGAACAACTACTTCCTGCCATTGGTGATGCTCAGTGACGAAAAGCTCTTTCCTATTACAGTCGGTTTGCAGACCTGGAACGCAACGACAGGTGGGGCAACGAAGTTTCTCTACAGCGAGATTGTGACTGGAGCGTTGATCTCGTCAATTCCTTTGATCATTGGCTGCATTGTGCTGCAACGTTTCTGGCGCGGTGGACTGGGCGTGGGGAGTGTGAAGAGCTGATGCTTTTCCACGGTTTTTGCCATGGAGAGTCTTTTAGAGATATGTAAAATGGCGAAAGGATGAGCCATGGAGACACAGGAGAAACGAACTGGTCTTCTCGCTAGACAAAGCCGAACCTTGTGGTCAACAAATGAGCGCGTATGCGGCGTCTGCGTTGCATGTGTACGCGCTCCACCTTCTCTAACGTAGCCTTGAGAGACCTGATTCACGAACATGCTCGCTCTTTTGCAGAAGGATTCTGCAGATCACAAAGATGTAAAGGAGATATCATGGATGCACTTGCTTCCGCGGCACAGAGGCCTCGGAAATCTCTACGACGGTTTATTGTCATGCTGCTGTTTCTCAGCATGCTCTCTGGCCTTTTCATAACCGTTCCCCTCTTTACTCACCTTTCTTTGACTCATGCCGAGGATTCTCAATCTATACAGATTAATGCCGGTGGGCCAGCGGTCGCCCCTTTCGCCGCCGACAGCGGATTCTCTGGCGGTGGCACGGCTGGCAGCGGCAATACTATTGATACCAGTGGGGTCTCCAATCCTGCTCCCCAGGCGGTCTACCAGAGCAATCGCGTCGGCCCCTCCTTCAGCTATACCATTCCCAATCTGACCGCCAACGCCTCCTACACGGTCCGGCTACACTTTGCCGAGACCTACTGGACACACTC
>DAOUDD010000059.1:0-15578 GCA_034431765.1 Ktedonobacteraceae bacterium
CCTTTTTTCATTGCTGGTGGTGCGCTCCCAGCGCATGAAAGACTCCTCTGAAAAATAAGACAACAAGGGGTACTCAAGCGACCTGAGAAGCCTCTTGCACCTCGACAAGATAGCCAAGTTTCTCTAAACGCCGCACGAGGCGGTTCCCGGTCGCCTGACGATCACGCTCATCAAAGTAGTTTCCTCCCAGGTCCGTGTAGGAGGTCTGCTCAGAAAGCATCTGATAGATGACCACCAGAATGGCATGGCCGACTGCCACCATAGCAATTTTGGCTCCACGTCGAGCGGCAATACGCCGATACAAGGCCGCGAGATAGGTATTCTTGGTATGAGCGGCAGCGTGGGCTGCCTCAACCAACAGTTGGCGGAGCCAGGGGCTGCCCTTGCGCGTTTTGCCGCTGAGCCGCTTGCCTCCACTTTCATGATTGCCTGGGCACATTCCCGCCCATGAGGCGAGGTGGCGCGCACTCGGAAAACGACGCATGTCCGTACCGATCTCGGCCAGTATACCTTGAGCCGCTCGCGGATTGATGCCAGGAATCGTATCCAACAAGCGCACCGCTTCATCCCAGGCCAGAGGCGATTGCTCTGCCGTTTCTGGCTTCTGATCCTCGACCTCTGATCCCATTTCTCGCGGCTCCCGTAGCCCGTTTGGGGAATGAAGGCTTCCAGGTGGTGATAAATCCGCTTGAGGCCACGGACAACCGTGACCAGGGAGAACGAGGTCTCAAGCGGCATGCGGTCATTCCAGGTGCCTTTGGCGCACAGCTTGCAGTTCTGATGAGAGCAAGACGCCAGGGAGCAATCACCGGCTGCCCAACTTCCGCATAGACACTCTCAAAAAGCTCATCATCATAGATACTGCCCAATTCATCGCGCATCTGTATGTAGACATTGCTTGACGGAAAGGCTGCCTTTGCGACCAAGACGGTCTCTGGCGGAATCGGGGGAAGACCGCTTCTTTGGAGACTCATTGACTCACTATCCTTTCTCACGTCTTCTTGTCGGAAAAAGTATGAAATATTCCTTTTCATCTTTTTCACAAGAGATCTTTTCCCTTGTCTCCTTTGATTGTATCTTCTCTTTTTGGGGTTCGCCGACAGTATCCTTAAGTGAATTGTATTAGGCCTTGTGTCCTCCACTCGTCCAACAAATTCCACAGAGATAGAAGTCTACGATCATGAGTGTGTACTACTCGGGCCAGGTTGCTTTGAGCAGCTCTGGCAATAAAACTCCTGCACAACCATGGAGGTGGTAGAGTTTTGGTGCGCTGAAAGGTTCGACATCGAGATTGAGGAAGACAACAACTGCACCAAATTGCTGTGCCACCTTTGCGAGTGAGGCAGCAGGCTCGACAAGCCCGGAGGTGCCGATAGAGAAGAAAAGATCACAGTCCGCCGCAGCCTCAACCGCTTGCTCAAAAGACGCTTCAGGAAGCATCTCGCCAAACCAGACGACATTGGGCCGGAGCAGTCCCCCACAGTTTGGGCAGTGAGGCGGTAGATCCTCCCCAGCTTGAAAGGTCTCTACAATAGTATTCTCACGAGAGCATTTGACACTCATGATATTGCCATGCAGCTCTATAACGCTTTTGCTGCCAGCTCGTTGATGGAGACCGTCAACGTTTTGTGTAATCAGGGTAAGGTGTGACACACGGCGTTCCATCTCCACCAATGCGCGATGGCCGGCATTAGGCTCAGCCTTTTCAACAAGCTCCCGTCGCCATGCATACCACTCCCAGACCTGGCGCGGGTTACGCTCAAAAGCTTCAGGCGTTGCCATATCCTCTGGACGGAAGTTTGCCCACAGACCTGTTTGAGCGTCACGAAAGGTTGATAAGCCACTCTCGGCAGAGATGCCAGCACCGGTTAGAATCGTAACACGCTGTGCCTGTTGAAGAGCTGTGGTCAATTCGTGCGGGATAGCGATAGGTGAATTACTGCTCATAGCGCCTCTGATAAAAAATTTCGTAGAGCACAATACCTGTTGCTACAGCCAGATTGAGCGAGTCAGCTCGACCCACCATGGGAATGGTAACCATGGTATCACAAAGTTGCTGGTACTCTACAGGAAGGCCCTGTGGCTCGCTGCCCATGAGTAGCACCAGGGGATGTTGATAACGAGTACTGCGATAGTCGCTGGAGGCACTATCAGAGGTGCCAACGAGAAAACAGCTCTGTTGGCGTTTCCAGGCTGCGAACTGTGCAAAGCTCGTGCGTACAAGCCGCTGTGAGAAGATTGCTCCCATGCTGGCGCGTACCGAATTGAGATCATAGGGATCTGTCGTTGAATCCAGCAGGATTACACCAGCACTACCAACCCCATCGGATGTGCGTAGAATGCTACCAAGATTGCCAGTATCCTGCGTTTTGTAGAGTGCGATCCAACACAGACCCGCGTCGAGCTGTATCTCGTCCAGAAGGTGCCAATGCTGCCGGGCAAGCGCTGCGATGCCCTGAGGATTGTCTTTCGACGAGAAACTTGTGAATACCTCTGCTGAAACTTCGAGATAGTTAACCCCCTGGTTTTGCTGCTCAGCAACGAGTTCTTGTCCCAGCTTGCTTGTCAGCAGTTCAGGCGCAACGACCAGTTGTTGCAACTCAGCTCGTTGCTGAATTGCCTCAATCACAATACGTAGCCCTTCGATATAGAAAAGGCCTGTCTGTTCGCGCTCTTTGCGTTGCTGGAGTTGCCGAATAAATTTGACGTTGTTGTTACTTTTACTGGTGATCATTATTTGTTTCAATCTCTAGACAAAGACGGTGTCAGTCTGTTATAATAAGGACCTGACGAAAGAATACCATTTTATGTGAGGTATACACGTGATAGAACGCATACGGCATAACTAAGCGAAGCCCTTTCTGGGTTTACGGCTTGGATACGTTTTGCAATCTCTATAAAGAGGGACGTATGCCATATGCTTGCTGTTCTTTCAAGATCGGGCTTCGCAACGAGTCGCATCGGCATAATCGCTGAGCGACTTTTTTGTGCCTGTTGCGAGACTGTTTATCTTGAAAGGAACGATTCATGCCTGCTCTTGAACAATTCGGTATTCTCTATTCACAAAATTTTCTCAGAAGCCCTTTCCTGGTCGAACGCCTTCTCAATATGTGCGATATTGGACCCCATGATATTGTCTATGAGATTGGGGCAGGGAAGGGTATCATCACTGAGCATCTGGCTCCTCGTTGTCAACAGGTGATCGCTATAGAAAAGGATCTCCAGTTTGCCAGATTTTTACGCTCCAAATTTGCTACAGCAAGGAATGTGCGCATTGCTGAAGGTGATTTTCTGCGCTATGACCTCCCTCAAAAGCCATACAAAGTCTGTGCGAATATTCCTTTTAATATCACGACGGCTATTGTCACTCGATTAACAACAGTTCAGAATCCTCCAGAGGATACGTATCTGATCATGCAGAAGGAAGCAGCGCACAGATTCCTTGGTATACCACAGGAATCTTTGTATGCAATACTACTTAAACCTACCTTTGAGCTTGAGGTGCTTTATCAATTCAGACGTAGTGACTTTGTGCCAGCTCCACGCGTGGACGTAGTGTTGCTCCGCTTGCGTAAACGTGGTCCTCCATTATTAACGCGCAAGGAAAACTTCCTGTTTCGTGATTTTGTCGTTTACAGCTTTACAAATTCACAGTCATCATTGAGAAGTGCGCTGAAGCGCCTTTTTACCCCTCATCAGTTGAAAAAGCTCAGCTCGGACCTGGATCAGAACTTTGATACACCGCCTACAATCCTCTCCTTTGAGCATTGGCTCCGCTTATTCGATAGCTTTCTCCGCATCGCCCAGCCGCAAGCGCTACATACCATTATTGGCAGTGAAGCGCGCCTGCGGCTGCAACAGACTAAACTAGAAAAGCCGTCTCGAACGCCTACTTCTAGAGGAAGCAGACGTGCTTAACTCTTATGCTGCATGTTTGAGAAGAAGCGCGCAACTGTACGTACACCACGAAAGAACTGCGCAAGGGAATACTTCTCGTTCGGAGCGTGGATATTATCATCAGGCAGTCCAAAGCCCATCAGCACAACGGGAGCGTGCAGCACCGAGTCGAAGAGTGCAGCGATGGGAATCGAGCCACCCTCGCGCAGAAAGACTGGCGGCTTGCCGTAGACTTCTTCCAGAGCAGTACTGGCGGCTTGCATGGGAACGCTGTCAGGTGAGACCAGGACAGCTTCACCTCCGTGTAGATCGTGTACCTGTACGGAAACTTCAGGAGGAGCATACTCGCGGACCGCCTGCTCGAAGAGCGTGAAGACTTCCTGCTCCTGCAGGTCAGGCGGGATGCGCAGGCTAATCTTTGCTTTGGCCTGGGCGGGTATAACTGTCTTGCCACCTTCACCGGTAAAGCCGCCGATAATGCCGTGCACCTCAAGCGTTGGACGTGCTGCAATGCGCTCAATGGGTGGATACTCTAGTTCGCCGGAGAGCTGAGAGACGCCCATCTGCTCAAGCAGAGCTTCGTTAATATGCAGTGGGTCCTTTTGCCAGAAGTCTTTTTCTGCATGCGTTGGCTTGCGTAGCTTATCATACAGACCGGGGATATGAATATGCCCATCAGCATCCTTTAGGCGGCTAATAATGATTGCAAGGGCGTGCAGTGGATTGGGAGCAACACCGCCATATTCGCCTGAATGCAGATCTCTGTATGCTCCCAGTACCTCGACCTCTGTGTAGACAATGCCACGCAGACCGTAGATGAGACAAGGAATGTCTTCGGCGGGCATGCCTGTGTCACAGATAAAGGCAGCATCACAGCGCAGGCGCTCAGGGTTTGTTTTCACAAAATGCTCAATCGACTCGCCACCTGCTTCCTCTTCACCTTCGAGCAGCACTTTCACGTTGACTGGCAGGGTGCCGTGTACCTTCATCAGCGCTTCCAGTGCTTTCAAGACCAGCATCACCTGTCCCTTATCGTCGCATGCACCGCGAGCATAGATATTGCCGTCGCGTACATCTGGCTCAAATGGTGGTGTTTTCCAGAGTTCGACGGGATCGACAGGTTGTACATCGTAGTGCCCGTAGACCAGCACTGTCGGTTGATTTTGCGCGTGCAACCATTCTCCGTAGACAAGTGGATGACCCTGTGTTGAAATGGTTTCAACCTGCTCAAAGCCAATCTGCTGAAGTTGATGAGTTGCATACTCTGCGGCTCGTCGCATATCGGCACTATGTTCTGATAATGTACTGATGCTTGGGATACGTAGCCAGGCTTTTAGATCTTCAATGAAACGCTCTTCATTCGTCGAGATGTATCTTTCCAATTCATTTGTAGCCATAACACATTCCTTTCTTCCTCTGGACTTATGTGCTATGTTAGCAGGGTACTGCATCAATGTCCAGAGGAAGAAGCTTATTGCTTACTCAGGTTCTCCATCATCATCATACGGTCCCACATCGCCGTCTCGATTGAGATGAAGAGAGATCTCGTCTATATGGGAACAGCTGAGCGGAATATATGAATTGTTCTGTAGTAGTGTGGCTATGATAGGGTGAAAAGAATAAATGTACATTGTATTCATGATACTACCTCTTGTGTCTATCTTGACTTTTTCTATGAAAGGCTCGTCCTGGTAAAGTTGTGAAAGCATTTCTCCAGCATAAAATTCCATCGCAAATTGTTGTACAGCCTGGTGGAGATCTTGTTCAGGTGAATCAAAAGGTATGGAAGCGTAGAAATAGCGTGTTAAGAAGGTACACACATTTGCTTCCTCGTTCGACTGGAAATGTCTTGCGCTTTTTCCCCCTACCAACACTTGCTCGTTTTATGCCTGGTTGCGGAGTATGATTCCCATCCCCACGTAACATCCCTGGCACCGAGAAGTAGTATAGCGCTTTATGTGATGAAGGTCAATTAAAGTAATATTAAAGATTCTTGTTTAATGGGTTTTAGGCGTTGCTGGAGAAGTGGGTTTGTAATTTTGTAAATGATATGGTTGATAAAAAGTACCTTCTGTTAATGTACTACTCCAATCCGCTGCTTCTCGACAACAGTGGTATAATGCCATAGGAACACTCGTTCTTATTTTTTGAGAAACTTTTGCTGGTGGGAGGATGAGAATATGCCGATACGCCAACTTGCTCCTGATGTGGCCGCGAAGATTGCTGCGGGCGAGGTTGTTGAGCGACCCGCCTCGGTGGTGAAAGAGCTGATAGAGAATAGTATAGATGCTGGAGCTACGCAGATTCGCGTGGATCTGAGCCATGGTGGGCTGCAACTGATTCGTATCACTGATAATGGGTATGGTATTCCTGCCACTGAGTTACCCCTGGCTCTGGAACGTCATGCGACAAGCAAGGTGGCTCAGATTGACGATCTTGAGCATATCCGCTCGCTCGGCTTTCGTGGTGAGGCCCTGGCAAGTATTGCGGCCGTGGCCGAAGTAACACTGCTCAGTCGTCCTCGTGGAGCGGAACAAGGTGCTCAGATTGCCGCTACGAGCGGCCAGCTCTCTCCTGTCACGACTGCGGCGGCGAGCGAGGGGACAACGATTACTGTGCGCAACCTGTTCAGTGCAGTGCCAGCACGGCTCAAGTTTCTCAAGAGCCGCAATACTGAAGTGAGCCATTGCCATCACCTGTTGGAGCAGTATGCGCTGGCATATCCTGAAATTCGCTTCAGCGTTTTCAGTGACGGACGACAAATTTTCGCAACTCCTGGTGACGGCAAGCTGCTGAGTGTGCTGATGGAAGTGTACGGGTTGCAGGTTGCGGAACAGATGATGGCGATCAGTAGTGCCGAACGTCCAGATGATACAGGATATCCGATTGTGAGCGGCTACGTAAGCCGTCCAACCTGTTATAAGAGTACGCGGCAGCATATCTCGTTCTTTGTCAACCGGCGCTGGGTACTCAGTCGTATGCTCACGTCGGCCGTTGAGGGGGCTTATCACTCGCTGCTCCTGAGTGGGCGGCATCCTATTGCAGTGGTGAATGTGCAGCTCGATCCCTCGCTCCTGGATGTCAATGTGCACCCCGCAAAGACGGAGATACGTTTCTTGAAGGAGAGGCGTGTCTTTGCCGCTATTTTACGTGCAGTGCGCCAGGCACTCCTGGAAGAGCCTGAGATGCCGCAATGGGAGCCATCTCGATCTTCCTCTGACTTGTCTGTGCCAGAACAGCAAGCAGGAAAAGAGCAGATACTCGATCTGTCTATGCTCGATACACAGGACGTTGAGGCGAAAGAGGAAGTCTCGACGTCTGAGGAAAGTGATGAAACGCCAGCATTTCCAATGGATAGTCCGTGGTTGACTGTGAACGAGGAGGAGAGTGGGACGAAACCTCCACTATCAGCGCGTTTATGGCAGAGTCATATACGTGGGAATGCAAATGATGCCGATGCCCAGCCTGTAGAATGCTCTGGGCGTGCTGAAAAGACGATTTCGCCTGCTAAACAGCAGACACTAACGCGGGCCATTGTCGAGAAGCAAGAGCCAGCTTCGCTCCCTGCTACTGGAGATGCCTCAGCAGTTCCCATCTCTAAAGATCTGCCTTTGCCACCTGCGACAGAACGTCTGGAGGAACAGATTTCGTCGCGCTCATCACTGAGGCGCAGTGATGATTGGTTGCCGCAACGCACGCAAGAGCCGCTTACAGCCCCCGAAGCGCAGACAATTGAGCAACAGCGCCGGCTGCCGCGCCTACGTGTTGTGGGGCAGGTTGCGCAGAGCTATATTGTCACCGAGGGCGAGGATGGTATGTATCTTGTTGATCAGCATGCGGCTCACGAACGCATCCTACTCGAACGTATGGTAGCAGCGCTCAAGGCACGTACCCCACTTTCACAGCTATTGCTTACTCCACTCAGACTGGAACTGGCTCCAAACGAATTGGAGGCGATAGAAGAATACCAGCAGCAGTTAGAGCATATTGGTTTCAGCATGAATTTTGGAAATGATGGGGTATTGGAGATAATGGCAGTGCCTAATGTTCTGGTCAAGCAGATGAATAGCTCTTCCCTTCATGAATTGCTGGTAAGTGTGACTTCAGAAGAGAGCCTGGGACACACAGAGACCTGGGAGGAGCGTGCACTGGCAAACGTTGCCTGTAAAGCTGCTATCAAGGCCAACTACTTTCTCACTGTCAGCGAGATGCGAGAGATGCTAGAGCAGCTAGAAGGAACAAAAGCTCCATATAGTTGTTGCCATGGGCGTCCCACAATGGTGCATTTCAGCCAATCTGCTCTGGCTCGTGCGTTTGAGAGGCGTTGATTGCTATGCTGGCAGAAGTGCTTACGGCGGCTGCAAGCTGGAATGGTGTTCATCCCCTGCTCACTTACCAGGTTCCCCCTTCAATTGAAGGGGAGTTACGGGTCGGTCAACTGGTCGCAGTGCCTTATGGTGAGCGGCTGGTAGAGGGGATCGTCTGGGAGTTACATTCTGATATCCCTGCTGCTGACCTGCTCTCTCTAGAAGCGGGCGAGGTGCTGCGCCCAATAACTACAATATTGGATCTCCAGCCTGCCCTGTTGCCGCATCAGATGTCCCTGGCACAGTGGATTTCTGAATACTATGTAACACCCCTCTCGCAGGTTGCATTAATGATGCTTCCCCCTGGCTTGATCCAGCGCTCACATATGGTGTTGCACCTGGCGGAGACTGATGAGCAGAAGCGAGAGAGCGTTATGCAAGAGAGTTCGCCACAATTGCGTGCCCTGATCGGCTTGTTGCTTACAGAAGGTGAGCTGAATGTGAAGCGTTTGCACGAGCTGTTAGGTCCAAAGCGTGCAAAAGAGATTTTAAAGGAGGCGCGGCATAGCTCACTGATCAGTAGTGATGCAGAGCTGGCAGCACCGCGTGCAAAGGCACGGGTAAAGCGTATTGTGCGCCTGGCTATGCAGGGTCCAAAGCTTGAACAATGGCGAGCGAAAGTGGAGGCCGTGCTACAGCGAGCGTTACAGGAGGCACAACCTGTGGCTATAGCGGCTGATAATGTGCGCCGTCGTCCTGAATTGCATAGCGAGAAGGGACGCAAGGGGCGTAAAAGTGTAGCTCCGAATCCCTGGGAGCTTCCCATAGGTGTAACTGCTACTTTAGAATTGAGCGTTGAGGATAAAGAGAGCCTGCGTGCACAGCATCAACTTGCAGCATTGGAACTACTGCAACAAGATATGAACACAAACGCGCAGTGGACCCCCAACGCTCTCTGTAAAGCAAGTGGTATGACGACTGCTCAGCTTCAGCAATTGGTGCGCGAGGGAGTAGTGGGCATCGAGCAGAGCGAGGTACGCCGCGATCCATTGCAGGGCCGTGCTCTGCCTGCCTCGTTGCCATTAAGGTTGACAACCAATCAGCAGCATGCGTTGGATTGTATTGTTGGGGCAGAGTATCAGCCACGCCCAATTCTGCTGCATGGTGTGACAGGAAGTGGCAAGACAGAAGTCTACCTTCAGGCGATCTCAGCAGTTATTGCGCGGGGACAGCGTAGCATCATGCTTGTGCCAGAGATCGCTCTCACCACTCAAGCGGTGCAACGTGTCGCGGCGCGTTTTCCTGGGCGTGTTGCGATTATTCACAGCGAACTGAGCACAGGTGAGCGCTATGATGAGTGGCGGCGTATTCGCGCCGGGCAAGTCGATGTGGTAATTGGTTCTCGTTCGGCTCTCTTTGCCCCTGTAGCAAACCTGGGTCTGATTCTTGTAGATGAGGAGCATGAGCCGGCCTATAAACAATCCGAGCGTAGACCGACCTATCACGCACGCGAGGCAGCAATTATGCTGGCTCGTATTCTACGTATCCCCATTGTACTTGGGAGTGCCACGCCCTCCGTCGAAACTTATTATCGTGCGCAGCGAGACTATTACCAACTGGTCGAGTTGCCGAGCCGTATCGGGGCAACTCTGCCGCCAATTGAGATTATTGACCTGCGCGACGAACTTCATTCTGGTAACACCAGCATTATCAGCAGGCGTTTGCATCAGGAACTTGAGCATGTGCTGGAGAATGGGCAACAGGCAATTCTCTTCCTCAATCGGCGCGGTGCAGCAAGTTGTGTACTCTGCCGCGATTGTGGCTATGTTGCCTTGTGTGATCGCTGCGATATTCCACTGACCTATCACTCAACTGAGCGCATTCTGCTATGTCACTATTGTGGCAAGCAAAGCAAGGTACTACATTTTTGTCCTAACTGCAAAAGTTCGGGAATACGCTACTTTGGTCTGGGGACGGAGAAGGTGCAGGAAACGATTCAGCGTGCCTTCCCGCAGGCGCGCTTGCTCCGTTGGGATCGCGATACTGCACGCAATCGCCGTGCGCACGAGCATCTACTCGATAGCTTTGCCAACCGTCAGGCAGATGTATTAATTGGCACACAGATGATCGCCAAGGGCCTTGATCTGCCTGGCGTAACCCTGGTTGGAGTCGTCTCGGCAGATATCGCGTTAAGCCTGCCCGATTATTCAGCCTCTGAACGAGCTTTTACGTTGCTTACCCAGGTCGCGGGTCGAGCTGGACGAGGCGTGGAGCCTGGACGTGTCGTTATTCAAACATTTAATCCACAGCATTTCTGCATTGATGCCGCCTCGCGTCATGACTACGCGCAGTTCTATGCGACTGAGATCGAGGTACGGCAGCGCTATGCCTACCCGCCATTCCGCTGTTTTGTCAAGTTCACCTATAGCCATGAGAACCGTCATCGTTCCCAGAATGAGGCGCTGCTGCTGTACGAGAAGCTTTGTCAGTGGATCGCGCGGCTGGAACTACCTGATACTGACATTGTAGGACCCGCTCCGGCGCTCATGGAGCGACTACGCGGCAAGTATCATTGGCAGATGATTGTGCGCGGTCCCGATCTGCACCGCCTCCTACGTGTCATCGATGCTCCTGGCTGGGAGATCGACATCGACCCTGTGAGTACATTGTAGAATTCATTATAACCTAGAAGAAGTGTGAAAAAATTTAAGAGTAATAGTGTATAATTAGCAAAGGTTGTCGGTGCTCAGACTATAGGGTTAGCCAGTTCTCAGGAAAAGCTGGATCTATTGCAAAGCCTCGGAACAGACTTTGCCATTAACTATACAAGTCAAGATTGGGTGTAAATGTGCTGCTGGACGGCGTCGGAGGTGAGGCCTGTGGGCAGGCAATGCACTGCGTCGGAGATTCTGGTCGTATAATCTTCTTTGGTCAGGCAAGCCATCAGTCTATGCCACCTCTCGATAGAAATGCTCGTACCTCTGGCATGACCAGGGAGGCGTGGGTATAAAAAGCCATATGCTGTGCACCTTTGACCGCCAGCAATTTCACTTTCGGGACTGAGTGAGCGAGCAGTAGGGCATCATTGAAGGATACTTCGTCATCGTCCACACCATGAACGACAAAGGTTGGTGCAGAAATCTGCTCTAAAGGATAGTGAGTGATGGCGTCGAATTGTGCCATGTCGTTATCGTACCCTATCTTGCGTAAATGATAGAGCGTGACGGAACGCAACAGATCAGCGGTTGCGAGTGAAGGACGTAAATATGCAAATGGGAGCAGAAAATACAGCAGCGGGTCAAAGATAATCACGCGCTCGTATACCCGTCGTATCCAGCGCCGTAGTCGAGGCATCGCTTGCCGTAGTTCCTCCTCGGAGTAGTGTTGTGCTACTCCACTTACCATCACCAGACCGGAACAGCGTTCGGGATGGCGGAGCGAAAATTGAATAGCGGAGGGACCACCTCCTGATATACCAATAATGGTTGCCGAAGAAATATGTAACTCATCCAGCAAGGCTGCGTAAAGATCGGCCTGTTCTTCCGGGGTTTCGCCCGAAGAAAGAGGTGTGCGCAAATATCCTGGTCGAGAGACAGCAATGACAGTTCTTTCGAGATTCCCCGCTGCAAGATTTCTTGACCTTTTCGGGGCGCTCCGATATACTGACCCAACTGAAGGGGTGGACTGATCTTTATAGTAAGCGTCCTCAAACTGCCTAGTGTTCGATCCGCTTTGAGGATACTGCAATAGCAGTTTGGCAAAGGCAAAACCCTGGTCGTAGCCTCCAGGAGAGCCGTGCGCAATCAGCAGTGCAGGTCCGCTGCCACGGAGACGACACTCGATAGGCCCATAGCGTGTCTCAATTACTGTGCTCTCCGTTCGTAAGCGGGCGAGTGCCTGACGCTGCCAATTTCGATACAGACGGACGGCTGCCGCAATAAAGCTAGCTGTGAAGAGTGCGGTAAGAAACTTTGTGAATTTCAAGAAAATCACCTACATCCTTCTTATCTCGGAAATGCCAGAATAAAGCAAGAAGAGACATTCATTCTTCTCTTATCTATACAATATCTATACAAAAAAATGCAGCAAAGGTTGCATACTTGAGGCTGTCTCTATGTGCCTCTGTTCGGGCGTGTTGAAGAGAGCAACATTGTTTGAAGAGAGTAAAAGGAGAGTAAGATATGTTCGATGATTTAAAGCCTGGTGATCATGTCACTTGGGATACATCACAGGGGAAGACGCAAGGAGTTGTCAAGAAGAAATTGACCTCCCCTACTGATATCAAAAAACACCATGTTGCGGCCTCCCCAGAAAATCCTGAGTACCTGGTAGAAAGCGAGAAGAGCGGTAAGGAAGCTGCGCATAAACCGGAGGAGTTGCATAAAGAGAAAGACTAGCAGAGAGCTGCCAACTTTTCTCGATTCTGTCTTATGTACAAGTTGCAGTTAATAGAGTGAGAGGAATACTACTGGCAGGAGGTTAGCCTTAAGCTGACCTCCTGCCCATAGTACTATCTTGTTGTGCACATTCTCTCGTAATCATTCTTGCACAGCATCGCGCGAGCAAAGTCGCCGGAAGCTGTCGCAAGTCCAGTGAGCACATAACGCGAGGCTGCTGCAAAGATGATGCCTAGCGGAATGCCAATAAATGATTGTAGGAAGTGAATACTCTCGAAACGGCTTGTGTCGTACCAGAAAAAGGGCAAAAATTTGTAACCATGAACACCAAGCATGCTGTTAACGAAGATGTTCAGCAGATAGATGAAAGGTTCAAGGAAGAGTGTCAACGCCGCCAGGGGAAGTGCAAGTACCAGCACAAATGAGAGAATTCCGAGCGGAAATTTAATCAGAACGTAGGCCAGGCTCTTCCAGGTCAACGAATCGCGCAACCATATTTTCAAAGTTCTTCCTTGATGATCTCTATAAGGAATATATGGCATGTCGATGTGTAACAAACGAGCTGTAACATCACGTTCTACAGCTGCTATCCAGCGTAACCCAAGCAGTGTCAAAAAGAGAATAGGTACACCCACCCATATAACCAGCGTACTAAAGCCAATCGAGATGCCCGCTATAATAAGGAGAAAGTAAAGTAAGCTGAGCGGGAATGAGAGCAGGAGATAGAGTATACTATTCGCTGTATGAGTCTTCTTCGCTGCGCGAAGAGAAAAATGTGTAATCATATGGAAACTCCTGATATATACAAAGAGTAGGAATACTTTGTTTTTGTACCTATCTGCTATCGTATGCTCTGCTAGTAAGGGACATTCTAAACTCTTCAGTATATTTTTTTGTACCTTCAGCTACTTTGTTCAGCATTCCAATTTTGAGCACACTTAGAGAATAGCAGAAAAGTTTAGCAAAATTATAGCGAAAATGTCACAAATTTGTAGCATTTCTATCATCATCTACTCATTTCCTTTGTTGTGATAGGAATAAATTCGCCATAATTGTAAATGTTGTGTAAAGGTAAAACACCTACAAGTAGAATACTCTATCAAGTAAGTAGTCTACTTGCTAACGTACACGTTCTTGGGGAAGGGGATTTTCTATGGGTACTATTGTTGTTCTCGGCAGCTTAATTACTGATCTAGTTGCACGTGCTCCTCGGCTACCCTTTGTGGGTGAGTCGTTAATCGGTGATGACTTCAACACCTTTCTTGGAGGTAAGGGGATCAATCAAGCAATCGTGGCGAAGCGATTAGGGGCACAGGTTACGCTGGTGGGTCGTGTCGGCACAGACACCTTTGGCGACGCCTTTTTTCCTGTACTGCAGCAGGAGGGGATCGACGCTAGCTATGTTGAGCGTGATGAACATAGTGGAACCGGAGCGTCACTAATTGTTATCGCTGGGGATAGTGGACAGAATACTATTGTAGCGGTGCCACGTGCTAACCTGGTAGTGCCTGCGCAGACGGTTGAAAAAGCACTGGAAGCTGCATTGCAACAGCGTAGAGACCAGGATGAAACTGCGTTCTTCCTCACTCAGTGCGAGACCAGCCGTGTTTCATATGTAGCAGGCCTGCGTCGTGCCAGAGAGCTGAAAATGACCACAATACTCAATGCTGCCCCAATTCCGCGCGAACCACTTGGCAACGATCTGTTTGCCCTCGTTGATGTTCTAATCGTAAACGAGATTGAAGCCGGTAGCCTTGCTCAACTTCCTGTACAGTCGTTAGAGGATGCACAGGATGCCGCAGCAATTCTGCTCACACGAGGGCCAAAGCATGTTTTGATTACCCTGGGCGCACAGGGTTGTCTCTGGAGTAGGTATAAACCCGAAAGTATTACTCCTCAGCCAGACATTCAACATCAACTCGTGCCAGCATTTCCTGTTAAAGCTATTGATACCACCGCTGCTGGTGATACGTTCTGTGGAGCCCTGGCTGCCAGTCTTGCGAATAAGATACCGATGGAGCAGGCGCTCCACCGTGCCAGTGCTGCTAGCGCTGTTACCGTCACTCGTCCAGGTGCTATCGCTGCATTACCAACGGCTGCTGAAGTTGAGGCGGTGTTACAGCATGAGTGAGAAAGGAAAAAACATGGCGGGCCAACAATCACTCTTTGGAGAAGAGAACGTGTCACCACAGCAAGAAAAAAGTCCTGCAACAACTTCTTCTGGTGAACCCCTCGCCTCTCACATGCGCCCGCGTCGCGTTGACGATATTATGGGGCAAGAGCATCTACTGGCACCTGGCAAACTGTTGCGTCGGATCATCGAGTCTGACCACATCCCGTCAATGATTCTCTGGGGGCCGCCCGGCAGCGGCAAGACAACATTGGCGGAGGTTATCGCGCACTCTACGCATGCTCGCTTCGTCACATTAAGCGCGGTCTCTGCTGGAGTCGCCGATCTCCGTCGAGTTGTGGACGAAGCGGCCAAATTGCGTCAATTCTCCAACCAGCGTACTATTCTCTTCATAGACGAAATTCATCGCTTCAACAAGGCGCAGCAGGATGCTGTCTTGCCTCATGTTGAGCGGGGGACAGTCACGCTCATTGGTGCAACAACCGAGAATCCCAGCTTCGAGGTCAACGCTGCACTCCTCTCTCGTTCACGCGTCTTCACGCTCAAAGCGCTCTCTAACGAGCAGCTTATCGCTATTCTGCGGCGAGCCTTGAGCGATACCGAGCGTGGTCTGGGCAATCTACAGCTAACGATTGATGAGGATGCGCTGCAAGCGATTGCTGTCTTTGCTAATGGCGATGCTCGTACAGCACTTAATGTGCTAGAAGTGCTTGCACAGGGAACGCTGTCTCTCCAAAGCAACATATCAGGTGTGCAAGAGAGGACCCGACATATCACTCTCGCGCTGGTAGAGGAGGTGATGCAGCATCGTGCACTTCTGTATGATAAAAGCGGTGATCAGCACTA
>DAOUDD010000060.1:0-7311 GCA_034431765.1 Ktedonobacteraceae bacterium
TACTTGGGGGGCAGCCCCCTGGGAAAATAGGACATCGCCATCTCACCCGCCCAAATCAGGCGGTTTTTTCATGTGCAGAATGTGATATACTAGCTACTATTGTTTTTCCTCTGCATCGTATGGTACGATGCGGAGAACCCCGAATTTCTGCACCTCCTTCTTCATCACCGAAGAAAGTTGTGTCTATATGAAAGGGACATAGATGGAAAAAGAACAATTGCTTCAGATGCCGGTTGAGCACCTGGACATTACTCAGGTCAATGTGGTGCCTCTGGTAGAGATGATGGGCAAGACCGCCTTCCAGGCCCGTAACCTGGCACGAGCGGCAGTCATCGCTGATGCAATGGTTGCTGACGCGAATGCGACCGTGATTCTGACGCTTGCCGGAAGCTTGATCTCCGCCGGGCAGAAGCGCATTATTCTGGATCTGCTGCGTGCCAATGCCGTTGATGTAATTGTCTCAACTGGCGCAAACATCGTTGACCAGGACTTCTTTGAGGCGCTCGGCTTCCGCCACTACCAGGGCACGCCGGGAGCAGATGACGAAGAGCTGCGCGAAAAGGCGATTGACCGCATTTACGATACATACATTGATGAGGATTCTCTGCGCATCTGCGATGATACGATCACGCAGATCGCCGATACACTCGAACCACGTCCCTACTCCAGCCGCGAGTTCATCGTAGCGATGGGCCAGTATCTCGAACAGAAGCATCCGGCGGCTGAGAGCATTGTGCTGGAAGCCTATCGACGTGGCGTACCAATCTTTGTGCCGGCCTTTTCCGACTGCTCGGCAGGCTTTGGCCTGGTCGCGCACCAGGTATTCCATCCCGACAAACATGTGAGCATTGATAGCGTGAAAGATTTCCGCGAGCTGACCGAGATCAAGGTGCGTGCGGGTGTGACAGGTCTGCTGATGCTTGGTGGAGGCGTACCGAAGAACTTCGTGCAGGATATCGTTGTTTCGGCTGAGGTGCTCGGCTACGAAGTACCGCTGCACCAGTACGCGGTGCAACTGACCGTTGCCGACGAGCGAGACGGCGCGCTCTCCGGCTCGACGCTCAAAGAGGCGCACTCGTGGGGCAAGGTTGCGCTCTCACAGGAGCAGATGGTTTTCGGCGAGATCACCATCAACTTCCCCTTGCTCGCTGGCTACATCTATCACAAAGGCTCGTGGCACAAGCGCCAGCCCCGCGCCTGGAACAAGCAGTTAGAGACGAGCCAGGGCCTACGCCCTGCGACCTCACCTGTCGCGTAAAGTCCTGTCTCTTCGTTACTCTAAAAATATGAGCCATCCCAGACGTTTGAAAAAGTTTCCAAAACGTGGGGCACGTCGCGATCAAGCGAATTGCCGGGTGTGAGAGATTCGCGTAGGGGAGGGCCTTGCGCCCTCCTCTTAGGAATGCAGGAGGGCGCAAGGCCCTCCCCTACGCGAGACGTTCCAACAACCCTCTCCTTGAACGGCCCTATGCACTCCCGCCAGAAAAACGGGTGCGAGGGGTGGACACTGCACCTGGAAAATTCGGCATGGCTCATATCTTCTATTTCATGCCAATCGAGCCGGCACTAAATGACTTTGAGATATAATTACCAGCATGAATACCGCAAAATTAATTATCATTTCTGGCTTGCCGGGTTCGGGTAAAAGTACCGTTGCAGAAAGTCTCGCAGACAGGCTATCCTTACCGCTCTTTTCAGTTGATCCAATTGAATCTTCTCTTATTAGGAGCGGCATAAAAAGAAGTTTTGAAACAGGACTGGCAGCCTACCTAGTAGCGGAAACACTAGCCGGTGAACAACTCAAACGCGGACTGTCTGTCATTATTGATGCAGTCAACCCGGTGCAAGAAGCAAGGGATATGTGGCATAATCTGTCACGTATATATGGGGTAACGCTGATCCTTATTGAATGCATTCTAGATAGCGAACTGCATAAGAAAAGGATTGAGTCCCGCATAAGAAATATCCATGGGATTCCAGAAGTTACGTGGGAGGATGTAGAATCTCGTCAAAAAGAATACCTACCGTGGAAAGAAGAAAGATTGGTATTAGACACGTCCAAGACTCCCGAAGAATGTTTAAAAACAGCTATAGATTATATTTTTCATAAGAAAGAACATAACCTATAAAAATATATCATGATCTCAATAATCTGTTTCGACACGATTGTCAAGAAGGAGGAGATAAATTATGACTGATCTCTATCCAGAAATCGAGCCATACGAACAGGGTTTCCTGGAAGTGGGCGACGGCAACCGCGTCTACTGGGAAGTCTGTGGGAATCCACAAGGGAAGCCAGCCCTCGTCTTGCATGGTGGCCCCGGCTCAGGATGCACACCTTGGTATCGCCGACTGTTTGACCCAAATGTCTATCGAATTGTGCTCTTCGACCAGCGCAACTGCGGATGTAGTACGCCCCATGCCAGCGCTCTGGATACGTCTCTGTCTAGCAACACCACGCAGAATCTTGTTACGGACATCGAACAGTTACGCCAGCATCTCGGCATCGCTCGCTGGTTGCTCTTTGGCGTCTCCTGGGGCTGTACTCTGGCGCTCACATATGCAGAACAACACCCGGAGCAGGTCACGGAGATAGTCTTAGGTGGAGTCACGACCGGGCGGCACAAGGAGATTGACTGGCTCTTTCGCGGCGAGGTGTCGATCTTCTTTCCCGAACAGTGGCATCGTCTGTGTATGGCACTACCAGAGAGCGAGCGTGCAGGCGATATCGTTGCGGCATACTACCACCGTCTCAACGCGCCCGATCTCAGCACACGCCAGCAAGCAGCCCAGGATTGGTGCCTGTGGGAATCCGCAACGATTGATTGGCCGCCATCCACAAAGCTTGCCGGACGCTTTACAGATTCCGCATTCGCGTTGGCATTCGCACGTATCGTGACGCACTACCTGTACCACAATCTATTTCTAGAGGACGAAATTCTGATGCACAATGCTGGCATGCTCGCCAACATCCCTGGCATCCTGGTGAATGGTCGCTTCGACTTTCAGGCTCCTATTGCCAACGCCTGGGAGCTGCAACGTGTCTGGCCTCGTGCTGAACTGAGCATTGTTGAAAACGCAGGTCATGCACCTAATGCAGATCTGACGCAAGCTCTGATGCGGGCTATTGGGAGATTTGCTGTTCTCATCAGAGAACTACCTTGCAAACATTAGGGGAATTGGGTACGCTTGAAATACCCATCGTTATATCAGGCAAGTTGAGAAAGGATCGAGACGTGCCAGACGAGCAAACTTGCATTCCCTTCCCATCAGCTATCAACAGGATGTGGAAACCACCAGCCGATATGAGCAAACCACTTACCCCTTTTCAGGAAGACTTTGTGCTCTCCGTTTGCCCTAAGGGAACGCGTATTCTCTCAGCAAGGTTTCATCGAACCGTTCAACTACCCTGTCCCATCTGGGTAGATTTGATGTCGCCCAATGGAAAAATATACCAGCTCATTCTGCGCATGAATTACATTCCAGGTGGAATCGAGAAGGAGGCTGCTGTCCTTCCCCTGCTGGCTTCGGCAGGTTTACCAGTACCAACTGTCCTCGCAGGTCCAGTGCTTGATCCCACGCAACCCGAAGCAGGTGCTATGACGATCTTGAACGTTTTGCCCGGACAAGATTTCCTGAAGTGGGGCAGCACTGCTACCAAGGCGCAGATCCAGTGGGCTATCGGGCTAATTTTGCAGGGAGTTGCCACGCTTCATTCCGTCACAGAGCTAATTCGCCACGAACCGATTGCCTCCCAATTACCTCACAACACCCTGTATTCTGAACTGCAAGCCATCATCACGCGAGGGGGACCGTGGCTCAAGGAACCAATCTTTCAGCAGTCAGTAGAAGCGTTGCTCCCAGTTGTGAGCACAATCGAGACACCATTGGCTTTTTCAAGCGGCGATTACAGTCAGGGCAATTTTCTATTTGAAGGGGAGCACTTAACCGGGATCATCGACATCACCTCACCATGTTTTGAAGACCCCCACATTGGCATGGCAATGTACTGGATTCACGCCTGGGAACCCTTCGATCAAGCTGGCATTGTCGAACGCTATCTTGAGCAGCAGCACCTCTCGTTTGCAGATTTTGCGCCTCGACTGGCATTGCGTTGTCTGCGCACCCTCCAGGAGAATCTGCCAGTTCGCGGGGGAGAAGAGGTGCGCGATGCGTGGGACTTTGAAAGTCTGGCAGAGTGTCGTCAGCGCCTGTCAGGTTTGCTCAAGCAAGCAATGGCTCTTACAAATAATGATTGATCGCTTTCTCCAGTTCACGGCCACAGCGCAACACCCATTCCCTACACTTTACTCGTACGCGTACATAATAGAACAGCCATTTCCAGACCTGGTAAAACCAGTAGCGCAGAGGAAAATAAGGCCCAAGGTCCACTGCCTCCCGATACCTGTTCAATAGCTCAAAGTGATGTACGTGTCCATTGATCACGTTGACGAGGTCGAGTTCGCGCTCACCCCATTCAGCATCAAGCGGATCAAGCAGGCCAGAGACTTGCCATGTCTGCGAATCGAACAAGAGGTTGCCGAAACAGAAGTCTCCATGCAGGAGCACTGGCTGTCCTACGCATGTGTCAAGAATACGTTCGCCATACCCAAGAGCATGCTCCATAAGTGAAAGCACCTGCGAACCTAGATATGCACGAGCTTTCTCATCGCTGATGATCGTCTCGTATGTCTTATAGATACGTTGCCCATAGTAGTCCCACCATCGCGAATAGAACGGGCCAGCAAATGAACCATATCCTTGAGGATGACGAACATTATGCAGCCTTAGCAGAAGTTCCACCACTTGACGTTGCAAAGAGGCACGCAAGGCAGTAGAGAATTGCTCAGGTCGTGGACAACTCTCACCAGGGAGCCATTCCATAATAAGAGCTTCACCCAGCTCGGTTTCTGGTAGATATGCGTAGACTTCAGGAACCAGAGACGGTACATGAGCGCGCAGTTCGCTGAGCTGCTCTCTCTCAGCATCCCCCATACCTGCATAGCTATGGATTTTCGCAACAGCTCGATGGGGAGAACAGCCGAAAGTTACTCCATAACTCCGACCATACTCCCCTTTTCCAAGCGCTACGACGGATTGGAGGCTTGTATGCCAGACCTTTTCAAGAATATAACGCAATAACGCGTTTATGTGATCTTCGGAATGCTGCATATTGTTTCTGATACTCACGTATCTAGATTGCCTGAGAGCTGTTGCAAGGCAGAAGAGGCACTTTGTACTACATGCCTAAGATCAATCGCCTGAGCCTGGGCATATGCCTGTTCAAAATAGTCCCTGGCTTGTTCTTTCTCTTGCTCCGCTTGCATTATAAGCTTTGCCGAATAGCGCAAGGTAGATATCGATATACTTTTTACTTTCCAGCTATGAAGGGTAGCCGATGACTACCCCTCCTGCAAAACGCGCACAATCGTACTTACCGCCTCGTCGAGCGTTGCTCGATCAATGATCAACGGTGGGGCGAAGCGAATCACATTCTCGTGCGTCTCTTTACAGAGCACGCCCTCGGTTTTGAGCTTTTCGCAGAAGCGGCGTGCGCCTCCGGCCTCTGGCAAGAGTTCGATGCCGATTAGCAGGCCGCGACCGCGCACCTCTTTGACAAACGCTGGCATCTGTTCGCGCAAACTCTCCAGTGCCACAGCACCAAGTTCAGCCGAGCGCTCACAGAGACCCTCGTCCTCCAGCACGTTAAGCGCTTCAATCGCGACCGCAGCGCCCAGTGGATTGCCACCGAAGGTCGAGCCGTGCTCGCCCGGCTGGAAGATGTCCATCAGCTCACGGCCCGCGAGAATGCCGCTAACCGGGTACATCCCCCCACCAAGCGCCTTGCCCAGAATCGTGATGTCAGGCCGAATCCCTTCATGCTGATGCGCGAAGAGCTTGCCTGTACGTCCCAGACCGGTCTGGATCTCATCGAGTAGAAGCAGGACGTTATGCTCTGAGCAGAGTGCGCGAACCTCCTGCAGATATCCCTGCGGTGGCATGACAACACCGGCCTCGCCCTGAATCGGCTCGACCAGTACAGCCGCTGTCCTCGGAGTAATTGCAGCTTCAAGCGCACGACTATCACCGTAGGGAACGACGACGAAGCCCGGCGTGTAGGGACCGAAGTACTCGCGATACAGCCGTTCGCTGGAGAAAGAGAGTGCGGTAATCGTGCGCCCATGAAAGTTATCCTGCGCGACAATCACTTCAGCCTCGTTCAAGGGTACGCCCTTGACGGTATAGGCCCACTTGCGTGCCAGCTTGATCGCAGTCTCCACCGCCTCTACACCAGTGTTCATCAGCAGCGAAGTCTCATATCCCGTCAATTCTGCAAGGCGACGCAAGAGCAGCGCATACTGATCGGTATGAAACGCTCGTGAGGCCAGGGTGAGACGCTGCGCCTGTTCGGTCAGCGTACGAACCAGGCGTGGATGACAGTGCCCATGATTGAGCGCCGAATACGCGCTCAACCCATCAAGATAGCGATTCCCCTCCACATCATAGACCCATACGCCCTCTCCACGCGTCAGCACGACATCCAACGGTGTGTAGTTGCGCGCGCCATGCCTCTTCTCAAAGTACAACAGCTCTTCTGTACGCATAAACATTTGCCTTCTCTTTCTTCAAAAAATGTCACAGAACGGAGACAGAGGTTACTCTCGTCTCAAAACATACTCCTCAACCTCCACACCACGCGCGTTAGAAAATCCCTTGTCCTCGTCAATAATGGTGAAGCCGCACTTTTGTAGGACACGGAACGAGCCAATATTATCTTTCGCGGCACGAGAGTAGATGGGACGCACCTCGACGATGCTCAAAAATGCTGTGAGTGCACGGGTAGCGATGCCTTTGCCCCAATAATTCTTTCCGAGCCAATAGCTGATTTCCGGTCTGGCAAACTCTTCATCCTCGTAGCGAGAAATATGACCGGCTACATCCCCGTCGAAGAGAATCGTCCTGATCAAGGTAGCTTCTTCATGTAAAATTCTTGCCCAACGCCTCATAAACGCATCTCTATCACTGGGGGTTTTAACTGTGAACGCCGCCATACGATTCGCAGCAACGTCCAGTTGTTGCTCGAAAAATATGGCAAGATCGTCCTCAATCACCTCGCGCAGGCGCACATCACCTATTGAGGAATCTAGCTCTTTTTTGACCACTATACCTCCCTTTTTAACTCTTGTTACGTGCAAGTTCTTGTGAACGGGTTCTTACGAACCATTGGACGGGTTGGGAATACCATCCACTTAGAGGCTCCTCCCAACATAAGAATGTCCCCTCACTCCTTTGAGCAACAAAAACGTGCAC
>DAOUDD010000061.1:0-13426 GCA_034431765.1 Ktedonobacteraceae bacterium
TCACTGCTATTATAACGATAAATCGTGTGAATGACTTCGATTACCATAGCAAAAAATCTCCTTGTGAAAGGGAAACAACCAGTATAAAGTATTCTGACCTTATTCTCCTCCTAGGATGTATTGTTTATCTTGACACTGGATGAAATGTTATGTCAAGTGTGTAAATGGTCTTGATACTACTAAAAGAGTTCATATGTTGTGTGACACATTATTATAGAACCCTTCTTTGCACCTATATCTTCAATTTTCCTAACATATCCGCCCCTGATTCTGTGAACCATACAGTTTGCCGTGGGGTGTCTACGACAACGCCGAGGGGAAGGCTGGCAGAGGTGGGGATGGTATAGTAAGCGGCAAAGCGAGAGGTCTTCATATTGAAGTGTGCGAGCTGATTGTTCTGTGTCAGCGTGATCCAGATAGAATTATCGGAGGTGATGGAGAGGCCGTAAGAGCCACCTGCTGTGCTGCTGTTGGGTGTATACGTCGTAAATGCTTCGGTATGTGGATTGAAGCTGACCAGAGTGGATTGGCTAAAGGTTGTAGCCCATATTGTGCCATGTGCATCGTTCGCCAGTTCCATCAAGGCGTTATCGGAAGCAGGATTAGTGTAGAAGTGAACGTCACCTGTGTGGGGATTGAGATGGCCGAGCTTGTTGCTGGTTGCTTCTGAGAACCAGACCGTATTTGCTGCGTCAATCGTAATGCCATAGGGACTGATCTTCTGCACACTTTTTGTCGGGGCAAGCGGATAGTGTTTGAACTGATCACTTTTGCTATCGAGCATACCAATGGTATCGGCGTTCATCTCGGTGAACCAGACGTTGCCCTGAGCGTCTAGAGCTAGATCGTTAGGTGCCGAAGGTAGGCTGAGTGTGTTGTGAGTGTCGCTGGGATCAGGCGTTGTTACGTCAGGCAGATCATAGGTCTGAAATTGCTGCCTATCGGGTAGATAATGTCCGATGTAGTTAGCCGATTGTTCCGCAAACCAGATCGTATCATCGTGCGCGACCACGAGGCCCATAATGCCGCCTTGAGCACGGGGAGGCGTTTGCTGCTGGAACGTCTCAGTCTGTGGATCAAAGACTGCCAGCTTGTTGCTGCCCATCTCTCCCATCCAGACGCGGCCCTTCGAGTCGAGTACGGGCCGCATCAGACTGCTCCGCGTTTGAGGCAAGGGATACTCGTGAAAATTGCCTTCTGATGCCTGACTCCTTGTATTGGACGAAAAACCGGCACATGATGCGCTGAGCAGCAGTATGCTCAGTAAGGAACAGAAGAAGAGAATATGTTTTGTGAGCAGTGTACGCTGATTCTTCATATAGTCTTGTACAGGAGGTCTTATTTTACATACACACCCTGAACACCGTCCTCAATGAGATGCGAGAGGTATGCTTTTACCAGCGTATGCTGCCAATCTTGGCTGGGATCGGGGAGATTCTGCACCTCGACACGCAGGTAGTTATCTGTCAGGCCTTCCCAAGTGTCATGTTTGTGTTGCTCGATCAAGACAGCGACGGTCTGGTCGAGGAAGCGTTGACGGAAGAGGCGGCTATGTTGCTCATTGAGTTCGAGTAAGCGTGCACTGCGGGTCTTTTTCACGGTATCGGCAATTTGCCCACGCATGCGCGCCGCTGCTGTACCCTGGCGAGGCGAGAAACGGAAGACGTGTGTCTTGGCAAACTCTAGCTCTTGAGCAAGCCTATAGGTCTGCTCGAAGTCCTCGTCCGTCTCGCCGGGAAAGCCAGTAATGATGTCGGTGCTGATGGCAACGCCGGAAATCTGTTTTTTTGCAGCGAGAATAATCTCGCGGTAGCGGGCGCTGTTGTAACGGCGCGCCATACGGCGGAGAATGGCATCGGAGCCGCTCTGCATCGGCAGGTGGAAGTGACGACACATGCGTGGATCTTGCCACAGGTCGAGCCACTCCAGCCGAAAGTCCTCTGGCTCAAGGGAGGAGACACGAATGCGCTTTATCGTTGTTCTGCTGAGAAGAGCTTCGATCAGGCTGCCAAGGTCAAGCTCAGCTTGCTCATCGGGGTGGTAATCGCCGAGATGGATACCTGTTAGCACAACTTCCTGATAGCCTGCACGCGCTTTGCGCTGAACGTGCTCAACAACGGAGGCAATGCTGCGGCTACGCGATTTACCGCGTACAGTAGGAACTATGCAGTAGGTGCAACGATTGTCACAGCCATCCTGAACCTTCATCTGTACACGGGTACGTGAGAAGATGCTCTGACTCGGCTTGTCTGTCGATGGTGCGTTTACATGGATAAGGGAAGACCGAATGGGATTATCGGGCTGCGGTTCATTTTCTGTAATACTGCTATCGCTACCAATATGTTGACTGTCTAATGGAAGGATAGGAAGCACTGGTAAGCGGTGTTCGGCTGAGTGTCCGGGTACAAATGTTTCGACAGGTGCTTCAGGTAACACCTGTCCGTTAGCTCTTTCCTGCTGCTTCTGGTAAATTTTCTCGATCAAAACGTCTTTACCGCTATTGCCCACGACAAGATCGACGCCAGGAAGGGCAGCTACAGCCTGAGGATTCATTTCGGCGTAACAGCCAGTGACAACCAGGAGTGAATCGGGAGAGTTGCGATGTGCCTGAGCTATGAGTTGTCGCGAACTGCGATCTCCGAGATGCGTCACAGTACATGTGTTAACGATATATACATCTGCTGTCTCGTTGAAGTTACGCTGTGTGAAACCGGCGGCATGCATCTGCTCACTGATAGCCTCGCTATCAGCTTGATTCACTTTGCAACCAAGCGTTGTAACTGCAAACGTTGTTTCTCGTGTTGAATGATCCATATGTTCAGGCATAAACGCCGCTATCTTCCTTGGAAATTCTGCTGGTATTGTAAGTTCCTCCTCCCCTTTTGCTTCTATAAAGAAGAGGGACGCTCTCTGCTCAATGCTATTCTCTTGTACGATCCTGATTATAGCGCATTCAGACTCTATTGGGTAGATGAAGATGATGTTTTATCTTGCTCAGATGTTGTTGGAGCTGTCTCTGATAGCGATGAGGGTTGAACAGGCTGCGTGCCATTTCCCATTATTGGAGTAGACACAGAAGGTTGTGATTGAGCAAGCTGATATGCTACTGCTACCTGCTGACCTGCTGCACTTTGAAGTGCTTGCTGTTGGAGTTGTGCATACGAGTACATTGGCGGAACAGTGGTCTCGATCAGGCTCTTTTGCATCAGAGGAAGCGCGAACCAGATGTTGCCAATGCCGAAGAGCGTACCTGTAAGCAGGCGTAGTTCCCAGGAGCTTTCGCGCAGGCCGAACATCTGTGTAATCCCGTCCCAGGCCATCGGCAGGAGCAGCAGAATCCAGATCCACCATGGTAACCCTGGTAGTCGTTTTTTGCTGAGGATAAATATCAGGCTCATCAGGAACATAGAGGTGTAGATAGAAAAGTTACGTGCGCATAGGCCAAGCTGGTGGCCAAAGACATAGAATGAGTGTGAGGGAATCTGTGCACAGACATAGTGTAACGAGTAAAAAATCGGCTTGGCAATGCTATCCAATCCAAAGTATGAGAGGAAGGGAACAGAGATTGCCAGAAAGACGATTGTGCCAAACGCAACCGTGATGATATGTGCCCAGTATTCGAGCAGGAAGTTTCCAATGGCTTCCACAAACTTGCCAAACGGTCCCTGCGGCTTCGGTTGCGTATAAGCGACACGCCGTTGAGGGGCTGCGCGCATTTTTCCTGGTAGATGGACATGTGTGCTTCTTATCGCCATAGTCTCTTCCTCGGTGTTTCTATGCAGATTTGCTACTGATTTGCGAAAGCTTTTAGCAAGTCCTCATATTCTATACGTCCCTCAACGGGAGAAGTTTCGTTGATACGGATGACAGGGATACGGTAGCGATACTGCTCAAAGAGCGCCATATCACTACGAATATCAATCTCCGTTAGCTCGTAAGGTATTTCACTGGCAATTTCGTCAAGTAGCGCTCGTGCGCTATCACACAGGTGACAGCCTGCTTTTGTATAGAATATCACCTGTGGACGAGATGAAAGGCTGTGCTCATCATTCATGGATTGCTCCACAATCCCCTCCCGTGCAACGAAAAGGTTCTTTACCGTATCTTGCACTGAGCCGAAACTACTCGTCGTCGCGTTCACGCATGCGTGAACGCTCATGCTGTGTCAGATAGCGTTTGCGCAGACGAATATTCTTCGGTGTGACCTCGACCAGCTCATCGTTGTTGATGAAGTCGAGCGATTGCTCCAGGCTCATCAGAATCGGTGGCGTGAGACGTACTGCGATATCAGAAGTGGATGAACGAATATTCGTTTTCTGCTTCTCTTTACAGATATTGACGGTCAGATCGGCGGGTCGAGCGTTCAATCCGATAATCATACCTTCATAGACGGGCGTACCAGGCTCGATAAAGGTATCACCGCGCTGTTGCGCATTGCTCAGGCCATAGGTCATTGCTGCCCCTTGTTCAGAGGCAATCAGCGCGCCCATGCGGTTGGTGTTGATCTTGCCCTGCCATGGTTCAAACCCCTTGAGCAGGCTGCTCATCGCACCATTGCCCTTCGTCAGGGTCAAGAACGCGTTACGAAAGCCGATCAAACCACGGGTAGGAATGTCATACTCAATACGCACATTGCCACTGCCATCGTTGGTCATATTGGTAAGCTGTGCTTTGCGTACTGCGAGCGCCTCGGTAAGCACACCGATATAAGTGTCACGAGTGTCGATCACCAGGTGCTCAACAGGCTCAAGCTGATGACCATGCTCATCCTGATGCGTGACCACTTCTGGTCGCGAGACTTGAAATTCGTAGCCTTCGCGGCGCATCGTCTCGATCAACACAGAAAGATGCAGTTCACCACGTCCCGATACAACGAACTCGTCGGGGGAGCCTCCATCTTCCACACGCAAGCTGACATTGGTCTCCAACTCGCGGTAGAGTCGAGCGCGTAACTGACGTGAAGTCGAAAACTTCCCTTCACGACCTGCAAAAGGGCTGGTGTTGACGCTGAAGGTCATCTTGAGCGTTGGTTCCGAGATCGCGATGCTGGGAAGTGCTTCGGGATGCTCGAAATCCGCGATTGTCTCGCCGATAGTTGCATCCGCAACGCCAGTCAGGGCCACAATATCTCCTGCCAGTGCTTCTGAAACCTCACCTCGACGTAGACCCTGGTATGTCAGGACGAGATTGACCTTCTCGCGCTTGATCTCTCCATCGCGGGTGATGCGAGCGACGCTGCTGTTGGGTGTGAGCCGGCCGCGCACAATGCGTCCGATAGCATACTTTCCTTTATAATCGTCGTAATCCAATGCTGCAACGAGCATCTGCAGAGGAGCCTGAATATCGACACGAGGAGCAGGAACAGTCTTGACAATCGTCTCGAACAGTGGCTCCAGGTTCTTGCGCTCATCGTCGGGATGATACATAGCAACCCCATCGCGTCCAATTGCGTAGAGAACCGGGAAGTTGAGGTGCTCATCACGGGTAGCGAGCTCAAGAAAGAGGTCCTGTGTCTCTTCAAGCACCTGGTCGATCCGCTGATCTTTGCGATCAATCTTGTTGATGACAACGATGGGTTGGAGATTCAACTCCAGTGCCTTTTGCAACACAAATCGAGTTTGTGGCATTGGACCTTCTGCCGCGTCTACCAGCAGAATACAGCCATCAGCCATGTTCAGCACACGTTCCACCTCACCACCAAAATCGGCGTGGCCAGGAGTGTCAATAATGTTAATCTTTATATTGCGATATGTAATGGCAGTGTTTTTCGCAAGGATGGTAATCCCACGTTCGCGTTCCTGGTCATTGGAATCCATGATCAGTTCGCCAACCTGCTGATTTTCGCGGAAGATATGACTTTGCTTTAGAAGTCCATCGACGAGCGTTGTTTTGCCATGGTCAACGTGGGCAATTATAGCAACATTGCGTAAATCACTTCTCTCTATTCCGTTAAAGTTCTCTTCTCGTTCCTCTATAGCCTGCATGAATGTACCGAAACCTCCATTTAGTAGCAATGTGCTGCTCGTCAAAAATGCTTTTTAATACGAATGTAATTACGTAGAAGAGCAGAGGATAATTGCTCAACATGATAGGCCGATGCTGCTTTCAGAGAGCATTCGGCCCTGATATTTATTAGAACAAATCACTTTCTCGTTCCATTCCACATAGCCAGTCCGCGAGCGTGTGCTTGCTTTTTGCCTACAACGTCCGCTTTGATAGAACGAAGCGAGAGATGAGCCTGGGCAGCTCACTACAACCCCATCTATCATGAACGTTTACCCTATAGAGGATGTAACAAACACACCTTATTTTAGCCAGGAAAGCCAGGCCCATCTTGCATTGACAAGGTGCAAGTCTTGCTCTCTGCAAAACTGTTATATAACTTCGGTTGTCTCTGGATCTTCAGTCGGAAGATGCCGCTGAAGTATATGCAATGGCTGAGGCCACTGTCAAGGTGACAAAACGCTTCAATCTCTAGCTCCTGACGAATACCTGCCGGAGCAAAAATTAGCAGACACAGCTTCTTTGCACACACGTCTCTCCTGTCCTACACACAGAAATCAGTTTTTATGCACCCAGGGATCTTGACACCTCCAACCACTTTTCTATATAATACGTTTAACGACATAACAGATAATGACATGTTGTTAAGCGTACTATATAGAGGAGGAATATTGTATGGGCCAGCCCAACCTGGGACGGTTTTCTGACCCGTCCATTCTGATTTTAGCCAGTCTGGCTGGTGGGACAAAGCACGGCTATGCCATTATGGAAGATATTAAGAGCATTGCTCACGTTCATCTGGGAACGGGGACCTTATATGGAGCGATCGCGAGACTGGAGGAGTATGGCTTGATAGAGGCGCTCCCTTCGGAGGAGCGCGGACGTCGCCCCTATCGTTTGACTCCTGCTGGGGCGACTTTCCTTCGCGAACAACTCACAAGTATGGAGGCATTGGCAACACTTGGCTTACAGAGGTTAGCAACGCTATGAACATCCACCAACTGTTGCTTCGTCTCTATCCATATGCCTGGCGTGCTCGCTATGAGGAAGAGGTGCTCGCGGTATTGGCATCTCGTCCATTGTCCTTACGTGAAGCGATTGACGTTCTTCGCGGCGCTGTTGATGCCCACCTGCATCCTTACCTTGGGACGGCAGACTTGTCCTTAGCACAAAAGAGAATACTACTACTCTCTTCTCTTCGTCGCTCACTGCTGACCATGTTTTGCACCTATAGCGCCTTTATTGTAGCTGGCATAGCTTTTCAGAAACTGACCGAAGATCATGATTTTGTGGAAGCTGCCCAGGCCCATAGCCTCGTGGGTCTCTCATTGGATCTCGTGGTGATTGGAGCAATCGTAGCGTTGCTTGCAGTGCTTACGGGCGGTCTGCCTATCGTTGCAGCAGTAGTCAAAGATGCGTTTACCCGCAAGCGCTACGGCCTTCTGTTCTTGCTCGTGACTCCCGCCATTGCCCTGACAGTTTTTATAAGCACAACGCTGTTGCTGGAAGCATTGGCACCTGTGGGAACTTCATTGCTCTATCGGGGCATTTTTCTTGCCGTTTTTCTTAGCGCCGCAGTGGCCAGCACCGGCGCTGTTTGCTGGGTGGTCGCGCGTAGCGAGATTTCTGCAAGGCTCCTGCGCTTCGCAGTGCTGCCTTCTCTCCTGATGACGCTTGCTATGCTTGTAATGCTCATCGCAACGTTGATCTGGGGATTAAGCCTGCACAGCAGCGTTCCTCAACTCTTTCAGAGCAACGAGGGAATGTTTGGAACGAGTACTTCCGGCTCCTGGCTCAGAATTGTGCTGACGATGGCAGTCGCGACCGGGCTGGCTGCTTTCTCTCTCATGCAGGGATTCTCGGTTCGTTCTGCTCTGCGTCCAACCATAGTATAAATGTACCAGATGCTTTAGTTTGTGCGTGAGGCAGCCCACCTCACGCACAAACTAAAGAGAAAGTCGTTCTGCAAATGAGGAAAAAAGGAGAAAGAGAGATGTGTAAGGATTTACTTCTCAAACTGAACAGCCTCCTTGCTGTCTGTCTCGCCATCACTTTTGGGGGATTTTTCCAGTTCACCAAGCATGATCCAGTGCTTGCGGCCATTCTACCTTTCGGCAACGATCCTTATGATGTTGTCGGTTCATTTGGCGTCATTATTGCAATGCTCCTTTCCGTGCTTTCCGTTCTTCGCATCTTGCATAGGAAACGTACCGATCAACAAAACATTCTCGCCGCTCGTACCCAGTTTACTGTTGCAGCGGCAGTTCTAGTGACGCTTGTCACCGATAGCGTGGCGATGGTCCGACATCCTTCGATGTGGATGAATCGTGCTGGATCGACGGAACTGGTAATGCTCATGGGAGGCATGATCGTGCTTGCCCTGTGCCTGTCGCTTGGCATCCGTTTTTCCGTCCGCAACAATCCACTTGTAGTGACGGGGTCCTGGAAAAAAGCTGCAGCTCTATCCATTGTTGCAATTGCTGTCCTTGCGCTCTATCCTGAGCCGATAATACAAAGTGTTGTAGGTGAACTTTGCACACTTCTTGTCGGTATATTACTGTTGTTCGTTCCGTTATCAGCGTTGCCTCCGGCGTTCATTTCGTTCGCTATCAACCTATCCACACGGAGCAAACATCAGCAACGCCAAATGCGCCCATGGATACAGTGGGGAGCCATAGCGCTTCTTGGCATCTGTGTTGGAAGCGTGCTTTTGTTTGGGGAGTTAAGTGGGGAGGGCGCTCCTGCATCACTTCCACTCAGAATCCTGGTCACTTCTATCTTCATCGGAACGTCAATCATCGGTCTGCTGATTGCCTATGCTTGCTTGCGCAATCCGCTTGGATTATTTCGCTACGAATAAGCTTAGCAGAACATGACTGGCACAACATTTCTTAGAAAATGTGTGGCACCGTGAGAAATTTTCTCATCTCCCATAGCATTGCTGAACCATTGTGTGCTATACTGGAAAGAGAACGTCAAGTGGTACAATAAGGGCATAAAATCGTATCTGATGAAAAGAGTTGAGATTGCTATGGAAGTATGTATCCGTGAAATTGAAACAAAAGACTACCCTGCGGTTTTGTCTTTGTGGAATGATGAGATTGGCAATAAATGGGCGACTGCTCAAAACATCGCTCCGCATTATGACAGAGTAAAAAACGATGATAATTACAAAACATTTGTAGCTGTCATTGATAATGATGTTGTTGGATTTGTTGCTTCCGTACAAACGTATGCAGTAGGCTTTGAGGAACGACAGATGCAAATTACTGGTATCGCAGTGAGAAGCGATAAAAACAATAAAGGCATTGGAAAAAAGTTGATTCAGTTTGTCGAGAAATATGCACAAGATAAAGGCGTAGTAAGTATTTACTTATGTTGTGGAGTGCAACGTACAAATGCGCATGCTTTTTATAAGCGTAATGGTTATGACAATCATTCATGGTGTTTTGGCAAAAAAATTTAATTTCCATCAATTAACAATTTTGATGGAAAGAAGGTGTATTCGAGTGATAAACCTCCTTAATGCGTCATCGCGTAGCGATCTTCCGACTGGTCATGCTAATGGAAACAAAATCGTCGATCTTGAGATCTTTGAGTCAGGCCGTCTCCAGGATCTCGTGCCTCTGGTTTTTAACATCCTGTTTATCATCTGAAACCCGAATAGAGGCCAGTGTCTGTGCCATAACAAGCTATATAAGAACGGGAAGTAGATCTGCACTATATGTCCTGCACATACCATTCCGAAGCAATGGTAAAACCAGAAGAGGCGAGCATAGTACGTTTCGGGACATCGAGATGCCCACATACTACTAGAACAAGAACAGCTCCACGTTCTTTTGCCTCTCGCTTTGCCTCATTTAACAGCGCTATGCCAACATCCTGCCAGTTATTTTCATCTGCCACGCAATAATCATCAATCGTGCAGACGAGTCCTTGTGGATCGTAGACAGGAGGCGCTTTTACAAGAGAGGCGATGACAAAGCCAGCAATATCGTTCTCTACTTCAAAGACGAATAGCAGCACATCGTCTTGTTTCATAAGATGCTCAAAGAATACAAGCTGTTTTTCACGCGAATCTACTGCTTTGTGCCAGAATGTAGGTGAATACTGCTGATATTGCGTGCGTTTTCGTTCGGAAAGACCGACAAGCGCGGGAATATCGGCGAGTTGTGCTGGTCGAACCACTATAGCTGTATCCCTTTCTTAAACATCCTGTATTAGAAAAGAACGTTGTAGTAGCGTTTAGATTAAATCTCTCTGTTTGCAGAGAACTGCTACCTGGATACAAAGAGGACAGCTCTATAGCTACGGTAGAGTGAGAAGGGGAACTACTGACAACTTTCATTTCAGTAGAGCAATGGTAACCATGAAGTGAAAAACCCTTGCCACATACACCCTTCATCTAGCAAAGTTGCGTTGCGTCACTTTGTGCAAAAAATTGATTAAATGTTCCCCAGGGAGAGGCAATCTGGGAGTGGCGAGGAAGCTCATTCACTGCGCTCATTACACGCTCAATCATATTTGCAGGAGGCTCGACTGCGAGCAACTCAGTGAATATTTCGTCGATATCTGTATCAAAAGCGCTATTCTCAAGCTGTAAATTCAGTGCTACGTTTTCCATAAAATATTCCCTCTTATTTTATCGTGTCCAATCTCTGAGTATAACACGAGTAAGATAAGAGGGAAGTTTCAGAATTCCAAGCTTTCTAAGCCAAATTTTGGGAAAACGTTAGAATATTAGGAAACTGATGCAGCTTGTTCGGGTTTCCAATGTGCAGCCATTGCTGTGCGCAATAGTGGTCGGGCACGTTGGAAGTAAGTCTTTGCAGTGGCTTCAGGCATATTCAATGTCTTGCCAATCTCCGAGAAGCTGAGTTGTCCCGCATAACGTAGCAGAACAACTGAGCGGAACTTCGGGGGCAGTGTATCAATTGCTCTGCGTAAGGCTGACTGCAAATCGTTTCGCTCCGCCATTTCATCAGGCAATGGGCGGTTATCAGGCATAATAGCGAGCGGTGAGAGATCCTCGTCATCATTCGATGACTCTAGCTCTGAGAAGTGAATAGCTCGTTTACGGCGTAGTTCGTCAAGACAGCGATTGCGTGCAACCTGGAAGAGCCAGGCTTTAAGCGGTTCGCCTGTACGCAAAGTGGGCATAGAAATATAGAGCTGTAAGAAAACCTGCTGCGAAACATCACAGGCAAGATCATAATCGCCAAGACAATGGCAGATAAAGTTAAAAAGCGGTGTATTATAACGACGAACTAACATTTCAAACGCGTTCTGGTCGCCTGCCAATGTTTGCTGGACCAGCATACCATCAGTAATTTCTGGAGTAGGTGTTTTTGTGCGTTCCCTTACTTGCATGTTCATCAACCTCACTTTCTTTTGTCTCCTATAGCATAGTGTGTTCGGCTGAGGAATTCAAGTATTTTTCGGGGTAAAACGGGTGCTGAAAAGCGACTCTAAGCGTAAACTAACAAGATTAAAGATCTCTTGGTTCTGGCTTAATCGCATGAACCACTCGATTCTTAATCTTTCTCTAATCTATTGCTAATCTTCTTCTCAGCTTTGGGACAGAGCGAGAGGTTTTCTGAGAGGAAAGGCGTCTTTTCCAACGCTTTCTTAGAATACGGATCATCGCCATTTTTAGTTTCGGGTGCATTTTGCTGTGAGGGGTCTGATTGGTGGAAGGTGGAACTTAAAAGGGGGGCGGAGTTTCTAAGGTAACGGTAAGTTTGTGAGCGTTTCATGCTCACAAACCAAAAAGAAGGAGCAGAAAACGCTCCTCTCTCTGTACATTGTTCCGTTTCTCAGCGCTTACGAGCAAGAAGCAAGAAGTTTCCAGGAAGGTACTCCAGGTGCTCATTATCTGTGTTGAAGCGATAGCTGGTCTCGGCAGGAAACTCTTGCAAACGCTCAATCCGTAGTCCTGCTTGAGCTAGTGCTGTAACAATGTCACCGAGCGGCCAGGAGAACTCTACCTTGGTTTCTTGAGCCTGTTCGCTGCCGCGAAAATGCCCCCAACCTGTGGATTGCTCAGGCTTCTCTCTGCCAAAATAGTCACCTGTCAGCGTCAACTTGCCATCGTCCACCCACAGGCACATTGCAATTGGATGTTCCTCGAACAGCAGAAACGTTCCTCCCCGTTTGAGTGCCGCCGCCACAATTTCTGCCCAGCGCACAATATCGGGTAGCCAGACAAGCACCCCTTTGCCTGTGTAGACATAATCGAAGCTGGCAGCCTGCAGATTAGCAGGAAGCATGTAGATATCGGAAGCAATAAAACGTACTGGAAGGCCAGCGTCAACAGCTTTCTGCTGTGCCAGCCTAATCTGCACCTCGCTGATATCTACGCCAATCGTCTGTGCACCCGCAACTGCCCAGGAAAGCGTGTCCTCACCAGTAGCACACATCAGATGCAGCAAGCTTTTCCCCTGTACATCGCCAACCGCCTCTAGCTCACGCACATCAAGAGTTGAGTGGCCCTGCGCAAAAAATTCTGCTGGCTGCTGTTGAGTGGAACGAACATGCGCGATCTCGTTCCAGGCACGTCTATTTTGTGTGGTGTATGCAGAGATATCGGACATAAGTGTGTTCCTCTCAATACTTTACTGATAGCGTGTCCAGATCGCCTTTGTATAGGCAATACGCAATCCAACCCTCTCCATATTATACTGGCTCTGTGTGCCAACACCTGCGTGACCAACAATCAGATCACATCCCAGTTCATCCGCCAGATTGATGCGCTTCTGGAGTAGTACTGTCTGGCAACCACGCCCACGAAAAGCTGGAAGCGTTGCTGCTGTTGCCAAGTATCCCACATGTTCATAGATGTAGAGAATAGCCATCGCTGCTGGTCTGTTATCAACAGAAGCAAGAAGACAATACATGTCAGGTTTGCCCACCAGCCACCGAATGCTTTCATGTAAGAATCCTAGCTCTGGTGTCTTTGGTATGCTAAAACCTTCAAGGTAGAGATCGGCAAATTCTTCGCTTTCCTCTGGTAATACAGCTCGAATGGTAATGGAAGAGGGAGAAGCAACATGTCTCTGGGGAACTCCATAGAGAGCACTGTAAAAACCTGATTGATAGAAGCCACGCGTCGCCAATGCATGGAGCAACGCTGGTTCTGCACGTGATGGAACGATGTCGAAGCGACAATGCGCACTATGAACACTGTACCACTCAAAAATGGAATCAAGATAGCGCAGATCTTCGCCACTAATATTTCCAACACGATTCAAGAGCGTATCGTTCTGTGTTTGAGAGGCGACGAAGGCAAGAGCATCTCCAAATTGCTGTATATCGGCCTGGTATGGATTGCCGGGAAGGGAGCGCAGTACCGCCAGCTTCTCAGACCAGAAGGCGAGGTGGCATGCTTCTACACGTGCAGAGACCTCTGCTGTCATCACTGGTA
>DAOUDD010000062.1:0-13223 GCA_034431765.1 Ktedonobacteraceae bacterium
GAAAGAGTTTGCGGATCATCCGTGCACCTATCAAAGGGTCCTTCTCGCCTTCCTCATGCCAGCAGGCAAGTGCTTTACGATAGGCATCGACCGATGTTTCGCCCCAGGGCAGACTGTCACCAAATTGCTCGTATAGAGCCAGATGTTCGACCTTTGGCGCGATTTCAAGGGCTTGCTGGAAGTAGTTTCTGGCCTCTTCAAAAGCTCCAGTATGACCTGCCAGTTCGCCGGCTCGACGTAGGAAGAAGACGACACGCTCGGTCTCGTGGGGAAGTACTTTGGGGACAGCAGACTGACGCGCCAGCAGGACAGCTTCACGGTAGTGATATGCGAGCAAGGCGGCATATTCGTCGAGGTGTTCACCCGCTAGCGTTTCGAGCTGTGCAGCTATTTTGCTGTGCAGACGGATACGTTCGGCGCGCGAGAGAGTTCCATAGGCAACGTCGCGGATGAGAATATGGCGGAAGGCAAAGCTGTTGCCCTCGGTTTCCAGCAACATGTCACGTTTCTGCAAGCCATCCAGAGCGTCGTCGATCTCTCGGATGCTGTATTCGCTCAAGACAGCATGCAGAGTGGAGCGGCCAATAGTGCGGCTGATGACCGCTGCGACCTGCAGGACGGTGCGCTCTGTTTTTGTGAGCAGATCCATGCGCGCAAGAACGGCGGCGTGTACTGTATCGGGGAGTTTATCGAGTGTGACCCTGTCCCCTGTCAGACCGTGCTCTGCTAAGCCGCGCACAAGTTCGAGCGCGAAGAAGGGATTGCCTGCCGAGCACTCGACAATCTGTTGACGAACATTCTCTGGCAGATCAGCACTAAGTTTTTGAATCAGATGCTGCGTTTGTTGAGCGTTGAGCGGTTGCAGGGCAAGGGCAGTGAAGTTCTGACGTCCTCCACCCCACCTTGAACGGCGGTCGAGCTGCAACAGGATACTGCAAGTATTATACACTACCACTACCGAAGAGGAAGACGGTACCGCCCATCATAGCGTAGAGCAGCACGAGTAGCAGGCCCTCAAGCCAGACCAGTTCGCCGTCACGAGTAATTTCACTGAACAGGAACGTTGCCAGGCCCAGCACCGCGAGCTCGATCAAGCTGAAGACGAGGTCGAGGCGCACAGGAGTGAGCAAGCTGATGAGAACGAGAATAGGAGCCATCAGTAGAGCGATCTGGATTGAGGAGCCAGCAGAGGCCGCCAGGACCATACCCATGCGCTTATCGAGCGCCATCGAGATGGTGTTGAAGTACTCAGGCAGACCGCCAATCAGGGGTATAAAGATCAGCCCGACGAAAGCTGGATTCCAACCAACTGTCTTTGTCATCGGCTCAATCGCTCCCACCAGAATCTCTGAAAGCACTGCAACGCCAACGGTTGCAACCGTGAGAAGGAGCAGAGCACGCCAGAGTGGCGGCTTCGTGTGCGCCTGCTGTTGATGTTTTATCTCGCCATAGGCTGAATACTCGGCAAGCGCGACATCAATGGCAGGAGTGTCTCTTTCATGAAGAAAAGGAACTTCTTGCCCCTTCTCCTGTGAAGAAATGGCCTGCGGATCCTGCTGGTGAGCCTCATGATCGACGATAGTATGCAAGGTGGCATCAATCTGTTTGAGCACTTTGCGCTTGCCCGTAGCCGCACTGCGTACAACCTCTCGACGGTAGGCCAGTAGCCGTGCGATCGCGGCAAAGGAACGTGCACCCAGGAGGAGATTGAGGCCCTCGTTCTCCTCATCAGCCTTGTCACGAACGCGGAAGACACTGAAGAGAATCGAAGCGATGTAGCCAACCAACAAGAGGACAGCAATGAAGTCGGAGAGCGTGACTCCGAGCGTTGTAATCTGTGCTCGGTCGGGAGAAGGTGCGCGTAGCGCCAGTGCCTCGGCAATTGTTGGTAGGAGCAGTCCACCAATAGACAGTGCGAGCAATGAGGCATACTGGCTGGCAGGTCGCGTCTCGAAGCGTAGCCGACCATGCTTGAAGCCACCGATGCAGGTAGCCACGCCCAGCACAAGCAAGCCATTGCCTAGAATCGAGCCGATGATCGAGGCGCTCACCACATCTACCAGCCCCTGTGTCAGCGCTAAGATGCCAATAATCAGCTCGGTGGCATTGCCAAAAGTGGCGAAAAGCAAACCGCCGATGCGTTCGCCTGTGTGCTCTGCTATCTCCTCTACAGAGATGCCGATCAGCGCAGCGAGTGGTACGATACCTAGTGCAGCCACAACAAAGAGTAGCAGTGGCGGAACGTGTAGAAAGTCCAGAACAAGGGTCAAAACTGAGAAAAAGAGTAAGACATATAACCAGCGCGGCATTCCATCCTCCAACATATCAAGATCTCTTATTATACGAACGTATGGCACATGGAAGAGTCAATTTGCTAAAGAGTGGGTAGGAAGCCTACTCACAACCGTCACATTTTTCAAGTTCTCTCTCTTTCACCGGTTAGCGGAGCAGTATCAGGAAACTTGATCACACGATTAGAATGATGAGAAGAAATAAAATGAATCCTTGACTGGATTGCACTCAGAATTGTGCTCATAGGAATAATGAGTGTATAATCTTACTTATAGGTATAACCTTACTATAAGTAAGGACGTTACTCTACTAATAACTCGTTTTTCTAGCACCGTGATGTGCTAGCCTTTGAAAGGAGACGTTATCCATGAACACTTTCGCCCTGATCCGTGCACTCAATCGTGATCAGCGCAACACATTCTTAGCCAGCTTTCTCGGTTGGACGCTGGACGCCTTTGATTTCTTTCTGGTTTCATTCGTTACTACGCGTATTGCGGCAGATTTCAGAGTTGCCCTACCTGCAGTTGTACTTACAACGTCTCTCACGTTAGCTATGAGGCCTGTTGGTGCGCTCATTTTTGGCATTCTAGCGGATCGCTTCGGACGACGCACGCCACTGATGATCGATATTATTCTGTATTCGGTTATCGAACTGCTCACGGCCTTCTCACCCAATTACACCATTTTCCTGATCTTGCGCATGCTCTTTGGTATTGCAATGGGCGGCGAATGGGGCCTTGGCTCATCTCTAGCTATGGAATCGCTTCCCACTGAATCTCGTGGTCTCTTCTCAGGCATTTTGCAGCAGGGATATGCCTTCGGATACTTGCTCGGTGCCATTGTCTACTTCTTGGTCTTTACCTTCTTCCCAGGTGCAGGCTGGAGAACTATGTTCGTGATTGGTGTCCTTCCTGCACTGCTTGTCGTCTTCATCCGCTCCAGCGTTCCTGAATCTCCCGTCTGGGAGCATCAGCAGACTGTGCACAGGCAACGCGGTAGCAACGTCTGGCAGGGGATGCTCAACGCGATCAAGAGCCGCTGGATCTTGTTTATTTATGTCATTCTTTTGATGACGGCCTTTAATAGTCTCTCGCACGGCACGCAGGATAACCTGCCAAACTTCTTACAGGCACAGTTGAAACTCGGCGTGTCTGGGACTTCGACCATTACCATCATCGCCAACATTGGGGCAATTATCGGTGGTATACTCTTCGGCTACTACTCTCAGCATTGGGGCCGTCGCCGTACTATCATCATCGCCTGCGTACTGGGTATGCTTATGGTTCCACTCTGGGCAGGCTTTCTACGCATCCCAGGTATTGGACTACTCCCTTCCATTGCTATCGGAGCATTCTTGCTTCAGTTTATGGTACAAGGGGCCTGGGGGGTCATTCCCGTCCACCTGAACGAACTCTCGCCCACCGACGTGCGCGGCACATTTCCGGGTTTTGCCTACCAGCTCGGCAATCTGTTCGCTTCATTCATCATCTACTTTGAAGCCGTTCTAGCGGTGAATACGGGCAGCGCCAGGACGCCAAACTTTGCATCGGCCCTGGTTATCTTCTCCCTCGGTGCATTCCTAGCCGTAATCATCTTCACTGCTATTGGTCGTGAAGCGCACGGCATTGAGTTTATACAAACTGATGAAAAAGAGGTCAGTCTCTTGAGGGAAGAACCGAGGCCGTTAAGCAGGTAAGGATTGTAGCGCTGTCATCTTGATGACTCGGAACGTTCTCTATCGATGCCCAACTCGCTGTTGAAGGGAACAGCGAGTTGGGCAATTTTAGGAGAGCGACGACGATACGGTCTCAGCGCGTGTTTGAGGCGCTCTGTAACCTGCGATATTTTCCGATATACCAGCGCACGGTCAGGACGTACTCGGCGTGGCTCCAGGTGAGGGGGGAGACACTGAGTGGAGCGCTGGTAAATGGATTCACCTGCTCAGCCATGACGCCACTCGGCAGAGCGTGCTTGTACACCCATTCGAGCAGAGGGAGCGCCTGTTGCAGTTCATCGGGTGTAGTAGCGTGAGCAATACGATACTGCGCCAGCCAGAGGGTGCAGATAAACCATGGATTGCCCTGTGCCTGGGAAAGATCGCGTGTGACCTGGTAGTAGTAGTCGTTTTCGTAACGTGCCATGCCGCCGACTGAGGTCTTGACCCACAGCGTTTGCTCTAGCTTCTGCATTGTGCGCTCAATGTGCGGATCGTCGGGCGCGAACATGCCAAAGAGGAAGAGGCCACAGAGACTACTGTCGAGCGTCGCATCCTTGACGATTTTACCACTGTTGTCCACATTGATCATGCGCAGGAAGTGACCAAGCTGCTCATCCCACAGTGAGCGCAAGACCGCATCTTTGATCTCATTGGCGGCCTGTCGATACCTTGTTGCCAGCTCCTCTTCGCCGAAAAGAGTCGAGAACTTCGCGGCGGCATCAAGACCAGCGTAGACAGCAGCAGTGGTGAATGCCAGGATACCGCGCCGCTCTTCCCAGAGATCGTAGCTAGGGGCCGGTAGACATGTCGTTGGCTCACGGTAGCCGACCATGAAATCTGCCGCTGGTGTGACAAGCGAACGATAGTGCGGGGCGACGAATTCGATATCGTGGAACTGCTGATAGTGCTGCCAGAGGCTATAAAGGACCAGAGCAGTCTCGTCCTCCTGAATCGGGCGCTGTGGATTCCCGTCTTTATCTATCCAGGGATGCCAGCTACTGCCCCACGAGCGATCGGGATTGTACTTATGCAGCAGATAGCCTTCGTCCGTTAAGACGGAACTACAGAAATCGTAGAACGAGCGCGTGATCTCCGAGTAGTGAGCATGGCTGAGGGCGTTCGCCACCAATGCGCCATCACGCGGCCACATGTATGAGTAGCTATCGCGCGAGAAACGCTGCACATCAGCGTCATTTGCAGCGGTAATAGCGCCCCCATCGTCGATCTGAGTGCGGAGTATCAGTAGGCTCTGCTTGTAGAGCCTGACCAGTTCTGGCGAGAGATTGTGGAAATCCTCCTCGTCCTTGTTGATCCAACCATGCCAGTAGTTACGCGTACGGAGCAGAAACGACTGTGGGCCACGCTGTACGACTACTCTGTTGAGTTCGCTCACCTCAGAGAAGCTGGAACCTATAGCTAGCCAGTGATAGACCTCACCACTTGCCTGGGACGCGAGAGGCGCGAGGTGTAGGGCAAGGGTGCAATCAACCGAACCCTGAGCAATCGAATTGCGCGAAAGCTCGCCATCTTCAGCATCGCGCCACGTGCCTTCAGCGCCATTGAATTTCTTGATGCCTGTTGCCCAACTACTAATGCCTGCGCGTGGTGTGTCATCGCCTTCCACCAGTCCGTTCATCAGGAAGTAGGCGTGCTCGCGATAGGCCACAAGGCTCTGGAGAGCAGGATGATAGAAGACCGTATTGCCCGCAACATCGCTCAAGATGTACCAATCGTAGTGGAAGAAGAGACGCACCGAACGCGTTGCGGCTGCCAGATTTGTCACCGTCACATGACGCAAAAAGAGCGGTCGCGCAAAATCAACTGTATCGTGAAAGAGCAGGCGCAGTTGTAGACCAGCATGGGTCAGGGTCACACGGGAGACCAACGACTCGTCATCATAGAGCAGTTCGCGCTGCCAGTCGTCAGCGTCAAGCCAGGCAAATTGTCCATCAACCCAGACTCCAGTATGAGAAATATCGCCCGCTGTGTGCAGCTCCTGCCCAACATGGGGCCAGTAGATATCACGTAGATTATAGTTTGTATCGAAATTAATGAGTAGCTTTCCATTTCCCAGTGGCAAATCTCTTGGCATATCCTCTCCTCTCAACATTTCCAATAAATACACTATGCATATCGCTTGCACCCTTATCATAAACCATCCTGCCAGAGATTTTGCGCGAACATGACCTTTTTCCGGTATCCATGAGGAGTAGTACAAGAGCAGGTGATTTAGAGCAGAGTTGCCACCAGGTCATAGATCGTATGCATAAGAATACTACTCCACAAGGAGCGCGACAGTTTCAGCAGGTAAGCGAAAATGATGCCCAAAATGAAGACGGTGATGACGTTACTCAAAAGTGTCGTCGATGCAGTCTGGCCCGTGATGATCCAGAGCGGCAGATGGATGGTGACGAAGAAGAATGAAGAGAGGATACTCGCCTGCCAGAAGTTCAGCCATTTATGGAGTTCCTGAAAGAGCAGGCCACGAAACGGAATCTCCTCAATAAGACCAACAAGTACAACTGTATTGAGCCACTCGCTGGCGCTATGTGTAAGTTGTAGAGGATCGTGACGTACAAAAAGAGCAGAGAGGAGTTGCAAGAGAGGTAGTACACAGCCTATCAAGCCCCAGAGAAGACCTCTCGCAACATCGGTCTTCAATTTCAGATAGCTCAATGGATCGGTTTTGAGCACAATCGTGATGTAGATGAAGACCGGCACAACCCAGAGAAGGATTTTGAAAAATGCCTCAACAACCATATTCCAGGGATTGCCGAGCGCCTGTTGTAGAGGTGGAATCAAAAACAGGCGACAAACTGTCCATGTAATGTGCAAAAGCAGGATATAGAGAAAGAGCCACACAAGCTCTCGGCGTTGCTTTGTCACCGGCAACGACATTTGCATATTCACCTCCAGAGAAAAGATGATCTTTATCATTGTATGTTCTTGAAGGCTTTTTAGAAAGGGAATAGCCTTTTCGTGCTATACATATCCCTCTAAATTCGATATCGACTACTTCATAATTCGACTACATCATTGTCATTTATAATATTTATGCATTATTTTACACAATCATTACCTATCTTGTAATAATGGCAGCGAGTAGATCATTAAAATATAGTAATGTTATTTTCAATGGTATCGCTCGTTTTCTTTAACAGAGGATCAAGGTTTTCTTGACCTGGTGGATGATAGTAGAAGCGAAAGGAAATTTCTCTCATGAATCAATACCCTCCTGGACAAGTCCCACAGTATCCTATGCAACCAAATGGCATGCCGCATTATATGCCGCCTTCTGAAAAGCCAAAGAAGAAACGCAGTGCTCTCAAATGGCTTCTTGGCATTCTCATTGGAAGCCTTCTCCTATGTGGTGTCATTGTTGCAGCAAATACAGGACTGAAAGGCGATCAACAGGTAACGGTCACGAACAGTACATCAAAGCAATCAGGTAACACAGCATCCAAAGGTTCAGGTACGAGTGATTCCAATCCCGCAACTGTAGCAAAAGTAGGAGAAACGATTACAATTAATGATACTGATCTATCATGTACACTGCTCTCAGTTCATAAACTAGCTACGGATGACTATACTAAACCAAAACCTGGACAAGAATTCATTTACGTTCACATCAAACTAGTAAACAATGGATCAGAAGAACAAAGCTATAACCCTTTCGATTTTCATGTAAAAAGTGGCACAGGAAATATTACTAATGAGGAAATACCACCCAGCACGTATACAGCAAATAATATGCTCAGTAGCGGCAAGCTATCAGCCAAAGGTTCAGTAGAAGGCGATATCGCCTTTCAAGTTCCCATAGGAGATAGCAAGGCGCAGTTCACCTGGTCGCCATCCATTTTCAACACCTCTAGCCAATACGCTTGGGATCTAGAACTTTGATGGCATAGTGTAACGTTCAGAGCGTACCAGAGGGATGGACAGATATTCCATCCCCGGTACACTACACAGCGCAACCACTTTCAACCTCCCCCATTTTTTGAAAGAGAGGGATGTCAAATTAGCCCTTCGTCTGTTGAAAGTGTTTTTTCTCATGATTGTGGTATTATAGAGCACGTCAAAGGAGAGATTGAACAACACAGAGAAGAGATTTTTTTCAATGAAACGAAGTTTGTTATCCCGGCTGCGCTCAAACGGATTTTTCTATTTGCTGAGTGCACTGCTCTTATTGCTGGTAATCCCACTTTATCAGGCATTGCTATTAGAGCCAGCAGGTTTTAGCAAGGCATTGACAACTACAGTTTCAGGACACTTTAATGGCTACCTTAGATGGATTGCAGAGCATATAACACAGTTTCTCACCTATCGCTTGCTACTAATAATTGCTTTTGCACTACTACTCACGCTTCCATTCTCACTTTATAGAATCATCATTGCACAGGAGTTACTCGGTCCACAAGATGCGCCAGAAACTCCAAAAGGCCAAGAAACAGAAACTCCAGAGGAGAGCAAGAAAGATGATCAGAGAATAACAGAGGAAGAGAAAACAGAGCAAAAGAGTACAGATGCGCTTGCCCCCGATGCATGGAAAGGTAAGGGTTTTGCTGTACTGGCGGCATGGCTGGGAGTACTGGGCGTCGCGCTCTATGTACTCGCTACACTTGCCAGCACAATCTATCTAGCAATCGCAAGTGGAAATACAGGAAGTGATATTACAGGCTTCTCCAGCTTCTTCACCTTCACAGCCAACATTCTGGGAATCGGACTCATTGGACTAGCACTGCTCTTCTTTGGAGCGATGATTGCGCGTACAGGACGTACACTCTGGCCCGATAGCTGGGTTTTCCTGGGGTACGGGGCAATCTTTATCGGGGCATCGCTGTGTATCAATGCAGTTGCCGTTGCCGGACTCACAGGAGGGAATCAAGCGATAGTGAATACACTTGTCACCTTCCTCTTTGCCCTTTGGCTTATCTGGATGAGTATGCTACTTGTACGTTTGCGAGCGGAACCTTAGATGGAGAAAGATTTTCCTGTAAAACAGAAACGGGATCTTTCACCTCTGACACCGCGCCCACATAGTATCAGAGAAAATCCCGTTACTCTAAATTATATCGCAATTTATCTATTTACACAAGACCCAGAAGCGCTATTTTCTAGAGAAAGAAGCGAAAGCGAAAAAGGTTTTGCTCCTGGTAGAATACAACCAATATAGATTGAGAGGCGAGGGATTCGTTTCCTAATGCAATGTATTATAACGGAAGACTGACCGCTTGTCGTAATTTATTATAGCAGGGGAACAAGCAGTACACAAGCCACTGGTACTACAGCAATGCATATTTCGCTTATCTTGCAAGAACATTATACACATGATAGACTGTAGCCGGGGCAAATGTTGCGCTCTCTTTCTCAAGAGAGGAAGCAGGGGTTGCGAGTGATTAGAGGCATTTGAGGTGAGAGGAAGCGTGTTTACAGAGCGCGTTTTGCTCGTGTTCATCTTTTAAATGCGATGAAATGTGAGAAGAGAATGTCAATGTATAGTTATGAGGATAAAAGTATTGTGGACAGAGAAGTAAGAATTAGTCAGAGGAGAGACGCCATGCAGAGAAACTCTCGAATCGAAGATCAATTCGCAGGCCGTCGTGTTGTGACAATTGGAGGAGGTTCAGGAACGTTTTCCCTCTTATCCCATCTAAAAAAGCATAATTTGAATATTACAGCAGTCGTGACGATGTCAGATAGTGGTGGGAGTTCGCGTCGTCTGATGGACGAATTTCGGCGGCAACTGCCTCTGGGAGACCTGCGTATGTCGTTGGTGGCGCTGGCGCGAAACGGAGCATTATGGCGCGAGGTGTTCATGCACCGTTTTGAGCAGAGCGAACAGACTGAACACACCAAGAGTGGAGTTGGTGGTCACAGCCTGGGGAATTTGATCTTGAAAGGGTTACAGGATATTAATAATGATAACCTGCTGCTGGCGATTGAGGATGCGCAGGAATTGCTTGATACGGCTGGTAACGTTATTCCTGTGACACTCGAACAGACAACGATCTGTGCTGATCTCGAAGATGGGACGACGATCTGCGGGGAGACCGATATTGACACGCGAGGGAAAAGGGAGCCGGGAGAGCTTTCACCCATTCAGCGCTTACGCATGATCCCCGATAATGCGGCTCCCTGCCAGCAAGCGGTACGAGCGATACGTCGTGCAGATACAATCATCATTGGTCCTGGGGATCTCTACACGAGCTTGCTCCCCAACCTGCTTGTCCCCGATGTTGCGCGTGCGGTACGTGAGTCTGATGCTGAAAAGGTGTACATTTGTAATTTGATGACCAAGCATGGAGAGACCGATGGCTACAAGGCGTCCGATTTTGTAAATACTATTCATCAGTATTTGGGAGCACGTGTGGATCGCATTCTGGTAAATGACGGATTATTTCCAACTCATGTATTACAAACCTACCAGCAAGAGGGAGGGGACCCGGTGGAGATTGACCGGACGCGTCTGGCGCGCCTGGTGCCTAACGTTGTGGTTGCGCACTTGAACCTGGAAGATGATCAACTGGCGCGACACGACCCGGAGCGGCTGGTGCACACGATTTTCTCACAAGAGTTACTGTGATACTACTGATCATTCAGATGAGCGAGAGCTAGACACGGAGCGTCGTTTCTGAATGCATAGTAAGGATGATACTCAAAACTTCCCATTCTCTATTGTATCCTGGTATCTACAACGCTGGTAATGTTTTTTATTGTTGAGATTTGTACGAACGTGACGTTCGCACAAATCTCAACAATAATCACGACCTTCTTCTACGGAAGAGCAGATTCTCGCACAATCCTGCCAGAGCGCCGGCGAGCCAGAAGAAAGTGATGTGCCGGCTACCAAATTGCCCGAAGATCAGCAGCCCACTTGTTAACAAGACATAGACAAAGATAGCAAGGACAACACCAATAAACGGGCGCGTAAACCATGTCAGGAGAACAAATACAGGGGGTTGACGCACTTGCAAGTTTCCCAGGGTGACCAGGCAACTGATGCAACCACCCAGTAAGCCGTAGAGCAGCACCATCCCAGGCACACCGATAGGCGCAAAGTTTGCCGACAGTATATCTCCGGCAAGGCCCATACCCTGAACAACTGCAAAGAACAGGATGGCCAGCAAGAGAAGTAGTAAATAGATGGCGAACACGTTCAGAGCACGCTGTCGCGTTTTTGGCTCATAAAGCGGGATAGAGCCGCTCTGTTCAATTGCTGTTTTCTGTTTGAAAATTGGTAGAGCATCTGTATGCAGATCATCGAAAGAGAAGTTTTGCTCTCCGTCCACGTCCAGACTGGTAGCGGGTTGTTCTGGACTGCTCAGAACATGCTGCTGCGTTGAGACGGCCTGAGCGACTCCCGGAAAGCTTTCTGCCGAGCGAGAGAAACTCGTGGGCATTGGAGATGCTGGAGGTTTTCCCTGTTCCTCGCGTACGACGAGTGCGGCGAAGCGTTGCAGAAAGCGTTCAGGAACTTTCTGCTGTCGGGCAATTGCGAGAAAGCGTTGGAGAAATAGAGTGTCACCATGCCAGTGCTCAGGGTCCTCCAGGTGAAGCTCCTGCATAGCGGTATCTGTAGCAACATAGCTCAGACACGATATTTTGCGTTCTCGGTACGTCTCATAAACCACAACCTGTACTCCCTTAAAAAATTTTTGCGGTGGAATTGCAGCGTGAATTGTATCGAGCAATGAGAACTCATTCTCGTCGTGCTGCTGCACAGCGAGAGGGACGCGGTAGAGAACCCCCCATACTTCGGCCTCTGGTTCGGTGGCAGGCACGATAGCAATGATTGTTGAACCGTTACCGCCGTACATGTGTTGAGCGCCGAAGCAGAGTGTGTAGCCTTTGAGAAGCGCAGGCCCGTAGAACCGGGCCTGCCCGTTCAGGCGTTCGGCACTGTTCAAAATCACCGGGTCCATTTCCAGGCCATACTCAAAGAGCCAGGTGAAATCCTCGGACTCACTGGCTTGTCCCGATGGCGAAGAGTGAGAACGTTTGCCAGGCAGTAATATATCTTGAGCATGAGAGGATATTTTTTCGTCATGAACGGCGGGGAGACTACTTTCTCTATCCATACGTAGGTCTTCCTCATGGAACTCATCTTCTTCTGCATAGTCCAATTCTTCGGGAAGGGGAGGGGCTGAAGGTGCTTTGGCGGGAAATGCGGGCAATGGTTGTATTGGATGCTCGTATTCGCTGTGCTGCCCCTTCTCGAATTGCTCGTTTGCTGCGTGTAGTTCTGCAAAGGAGAGAGGGCGCGGCGTATTGCTACGAATGATAGGCACTCCTGGCGCGACCTCTTCCATATGCTCGGCCTGTTGCTCTGACAGAACAGGCATGTGTTCGTCTTGATGCGTATTCTCTGAGTAGTGTTGCTGTTGATTCTGATTGCTGCTCACAAAACTCCTTCTATCCCCCGCCTCCACTTTTTATACGGACCATACTCATGCATTCAGAAACGACGCTCCGCGTCTAGCTTTCGCTCATCTGAATGATCGGTAGTATCAAAATTCCAGCCTCTACATATCAGGATACTCAGATTCCCCACATTACCAAACGACTAGGACTAGTGGATAAAGTTTTTACCGTTTTTATTCAGGTTGCGTTGTTGGGCACGAGTTGCAACGGCGATCTCGCGGATGGCACGACGGTCAAGTATGCCTGATTCTGTGACGACTGTGCGTATGAGCCGATAGGGAGTACGGTCAAAGTAGAAGTTACGTACGCTTACGCCTGCAATTGGCTTCTCCAGTACTTCTTCGGGCTCCTTCTCTTCCAGCATCGCGTTATTCTCGGCCTGTGCAGTGAGATCATGCTCTACCCAGCGCCGGGGCGAAATTTTGAGCGTCTCACACAGGACGTAGAAGGGGACAGCGTGCCCGTGAGCAGACCAGGCAAGCAGGGCGGTGCCAGCTTTGTTCAGCACATCACCATTAACCAGGACACTATCAGCTCCAACGACAACACAATCACAGTGTGGCAAGAAGATGTCAGCCTGGGCGTCTGTGATAAGGGTGACAGAGATACCCTGCTGTGCCAGTTCTGCGGCCATAGTCCGACCTTCGTAGCGCGGGCGTCCCTCCAGCACAATAACGCGTTGGAGCTGGGAGCGCAGGTGGATCAGCACATCCAACACCGTACTGGAGAGGCTGCATGTCAACACGGAGCCGAAAAGCAAAGGTTGAGCATGTTCTGCGATATGCAGTGGGGC
>DAOUDD010000063.1:0-7005 GCA_034431765.1 Ktedonobacteraceae bacterium
AACCAGTCGCCCGGAGAGATCGTGTGATTCAGCACATTCTGTCCACCGAAATAGACCACAACCGTCAGACCGAGATTCGCAATCAGCACCAGCACAGGAAAGATTCCGTTGTAAAGATATCCTTCGCGCAGACTGACACCATAAAACTGATTGTTGATCTTCTTAAATTCGTCATAAACGTTCTGCTCTTGCCGAAAGTTCTTCGCAATGGTGATGCCGCTGATCACCTCCTGTACATTGGCGTTGACACGAGCAAGCGAACGCTGCGCGTTCTGTGTAAGCTGACGCGCCAGGCGGCGAAAGCCTAGCGCAATCCCTGCTACTATCGGCATGATCAAAACCGTTATGAGGGCCAGTTGCACGTTTTTGAAGAAAAGAAAGCCCAGAATAATCAGGAAGAGCAATACCTGGCTGAGCAGATTCAATGTCAAAGTGACAACTGTCGCGAACTTGTCGGTATCCGAGGTCACGCGGCTCACAATCTTCCCTGATGAAAACTCATCGAAGAAGGACATGTCACGTGCCATGACTGCGCTAAAGGCATCCTTGCGCAACTGCAACACAACATCTCCCACCGCACGAGCACTGAAGCGCTGGCGAAACATGTTGCAGGTCCAGGCCAGCACGCTTGCCAGCAGCACAAAACCTACGAGCGTGAGCACGGTTTGCAACGTGCGGTTGCCGACCAGTGTATCAAGACTGCGCGAGACAAGAATGGGAAAGGCGCTATCCAGGCTGGAGTTCAATACTACCAGCACTGTGACCGCCATCATCAAGGGCAGTTTGGGCCGAAAGTAAGCCACGATACGCCGCACAAGCTGACTATCTTTATACGTTCGGTCATACGCCTCTGCGTCCAGACCATCCATGAAGAAACCCATAAAGAGTATTCCTGCCTTTCCCTCTATATTGAAATGTACCGTTCTATGATGTCTGTATAGCTCCGTGCTTTGCCAGAGGAACAGCCGCATCGTAGCGCGAGAAGATACGCTGATAGGTCTCGCAGCGTTCGAGCAATTCGTTATGACTCCCCTGGTCGATCAATTCCCCTCGACGCAGCACGAGGATATGATCGGCCCAGCGAATCTGTGAGAGTCGATGCGTGATCAACAGTGTGGTACGTCCCTCCAGGACACGGCGGATCGCCTTCTGAATCTCGTCCTCGGTTGCACTGTCGATGGCGCTGGTCGAATCGTCGAGAATAAGAATGCGCGGATCAGTCAGTAGAGCACGAGCGATAGCGATACGCTGGCGCTGCCCACCTGAAAGTGTTACGCCGCGCTCACCAATCTCTGTCTCATATCCCTGTGGGAAGCTCTGGATAAAGTCGTGCGCCTGAGCATCTTTTGCCGCCGCCTCAATCGCGGCCTCATCAGCTTTCTGTCCCAGCCCATAAGCGATGTTCTCACCAATCGAGCGCGAGAAGAGAAAGACATCCTGCTCAATCGTCGAGATCTGTGAACGCAGCGAGTCAAGCGCCCACTCGCGCACATCGACGCCGTCAATCAGCACACGACCCGAATCCACATCGTAGAGTCGATTGACCAGCTTTGTTAGTGTGCTCTTGCCTGCTCCTGTCTGACCAACTATTGCGATCGTCTGTCCCGGTTTTGCATGGAAGGAGACATCTTTCAGGATCGGCGTCTCACCATAGCTGAAAGTGACGTGCTCAAAGACAACATCACCCTTCATCTCGTCGCTATAGCCCTGCTCATTCTCATCCAGCTCGCTCTCCTCACGCATCAGTGCGAGAATACGTCCCGCTCCAGCGATGCCAAGCTGTACCAGGCTAAAGCTCCAGATCGAGATAAAGGTTACGAAGCGCAGATTGACCATCAGGCCCATAAAAGCGATCAGCGTGCCGATCTGGATTGTGTGCTGGGAGAGCAGGTAGAGGGCATGCAAGAAGCCAAACGCTAGGGCAATGCCGAGCAACAGTGTTGGCAGGTAGCGTCCTTGAATCTTCCCATTCTCCACAAAGAAATCGCGATAGCGACTTGCGTTCTCAGTGAACTTGCGCGTCTCCTGCTCCTCCTGTGAAGTTGCCTTGACGACCTCAATCCCCGTCACCGCCTCGTTCAAAATCGAGTTGGTCGTGCCAAACTGAGCGCGCATCTGATTCGAGACCGGGCTGAGCTGCCGCGCATAACGACGCAGCCCAAAGAAGAAGACAATTGCAAACAGAACCGGCATTAGTAATAGCTGTACGTTGAGGAAACCGATAAAGATCAAAATGACAACGAGGCCGGTGAACGAATCAAAGATAATATCTAAGGCAGGGGAGACCATATCGCTCAGTTGCCCCATATCGTTAGAGGCCCGCGCCATTACATCACCCACCCGCTGTCGATTGTGAAACGTCTGGCTCTTCCCAAGCAGGCTGATATAAAGCTCTTCGCGGGCATCGCGCGCCATACGTTTACTCAGCACCTCAGAAGAGAGCCGCGCGCTCATATCCATACATCCCTGCACAAGAATAATGCCCAGCATAGAGAGAGCGATCGTTAGCAATGTACCTCGCCCTGCCTCACCCCGTGTTACCGCATTAAAGGCCGACCCGATCAAGGTTGGAATAAAGGAATAGAGTACATTAGTCGTGATCGAGAAAAACATAAACCCGAACACAAAGTGCTTGTAGCGCAAGAGGTGAGAGGCGATCCAGCGTGCGGGGCTGGAGCGGTTGTACTTATACTCATCGACGACCGTAAACTCGCGTTTAGACAGCAAGAGAACCTCCAGCGAAGACTAACAAACATGCTAAAAGACAAGCTCATCAAAAAGGATATGTAGAGCGTACGAACGTAGAGGGACGTGCTATGCAGGGGATACGCTCGATGCAGGTAAGCTTCTTCTTTGAACTTCCGTACTACTCTGTCTATCTTGCCATATAGCTTACGTTTTGTCCAGAGGGAGAGAATATTTGTTCAGGTTTTTCTTGCAATCCCACTGTATCACCATATATATGACACCTGCTGGCATAATGATGTGTTTTTATTATTCCACACAGAACATGATGTAGAGTGATATACTCTAATCTGAAAACAGTGTAGCTTCATACTTCAGGGACGTTATCCATGCAATTCCTACAATTACTCTTGCTCTTCTGCGCGGCTACCCTCGGTGGAACACTGAACTCAGTAGCGGGCGGGGGCAGCTTCTTCACAGTGCCTTTGATGATCTTTGTACGCATACCTCCCGTTCTTGCAAACACGACGAGCACTGTAGCATTGTGGCCCGGCTCAGTTGCAGGCGTGGGAGCATACCGGCGTGAACTGGCGAAACAGCAGCCAGTTGTGCTCATACTTCTGATCGGCACCAGTCTCATAGGTGGCATTCTGGGAGCGCTCTTGCTGCTCAAAACCTCGCCAGACGTATTTGTGCGCCTGCTTCCCTACTTGCTATTGACCGCGACGGTCCTTTTCGCAAGTAGTAGCTTTATTACTCGCCGTTTGCATACTCAAAATCTGGAGGAGACGCGTCTCACAATTAAGAGCCTGCTAGCTATCTCGGTAGCGCAGCTCATCATTTCGATCTACGGTGGTTACTTTGGTGGAGGGATCGGCATTCTGATGCTGGCAGCGCTGGCCTTGATGGGTATGGAGAACATCCATACAATGAATGCTCTCAAGACGTTGTTGGCAAGTTGTATCAATGGTGTGGCGGTTGTAACCTTTGTGATCGCTAACGCTGTGCTCTGGCCGGTTGCGCTGGTGATGATTGTAGGGGCAGTAGTGGGTGGCTATGGCGGAGCCTACTACGCGCGCAAGATCGAGCCGAAATGGATTCGCCTCTTTGTCATCGTCGTCGGAGTGGGCCTGACAATCTATTTCTTCTTGCATTCCTGATCACCTCCTCATAGAAGCCAACGGTGTAAAGAGGGCAGAACTCATCTAATGGTGCTACTGCGTGCGTGATCCTGTCTGCAAGCACAGTGTCTCGCACCTGAAGAATAGAGCGTACAATTAGTAGTAAAGCGTTGACAAATTTTTAGAAGTACAGATAGTGGAAGTCTAAATGAAACAGCAAGAATCTCAAACGCGCGTACCTGCTCTTGAACCAACAGCGACACAGGTTGATGGGCAAGCTACTGACGGCAAAGCTGGTCAGCCCGGACAGGATGGAGAAGAGCGAGCCGGCAAATGGTCGGTGATGGTCATTGTCGCGATCGGCGTATTTATGGCCACCCTCGATTCATCGATCGTTAATATCAGCCTACCACGTATTGCCCATGACTTCAGCGTACCGCTAAGTGGCGCAGTTGAATGGGTGATTATTGCCTATCTGGTCGCGAATGCTGCAACACTCCTTACGGCTGGTCGGCTGGCTGACATGATTGGACGCAAAGCAGTATGGGCGGCTGGCTTAGTCATTTTTACCTGCTTCTCCGCGCTCTGTGGTGCCGCGCCAACACTGATCCTCCTCATCATAGCCAGATTCTTTCAGGGAGTCGGTGGGGCTTTGCTTATGGCTGTAAGCCCGGCAATGCTCACTACTGCATTTCCCGCGAACGAACGTGGCCGCGCGTTGGGCTTGAACTCCGTCAACGTTGCGCTCGGTGTAAGTGTCGGACCTATTATAGGTGGCATTATTACACAGTACTTCACCTGGCGCTGGATCTTCTATATCAACGTTCCGATTGGCATCATCGGCTTGATCGCGACGTTCCGTCTTCTGACTGAGCGCTTACGTCGCAATCCTGGGCGCTTTGATCCGCTTGGTGCGATCCTGTTAGCAGTTGGTCTGGCCGGTCTGACCGGTGGCCTCTCTTTCGGGCAGGAGTTCGGCTGGACATCGCCTCTCATCCTTAGCTCTTTGCTCGTCGGTGTGGTCACGCTGGCAATCCTTCCCTTTGTGGAGTCACGGATTCCTAACCCTATTATCATCTTCTCAATGCTCAAAAATCGCGTTTTTAGCTCGTCAATAGTAAGTCTAGTTTTAAGCTTTCTGGCGCTGTTCGCCGTTGGCTTTATGCTGCCATTCTACTTTGAGCAGTTGCGCCACTTTCCGACGCAGGAAGCTGGCCTCCTTCTGACGCCGCTACCAATCAGTATCGCGCTCGTCGCTCCTCTCAGCGGCTCCCTGGCAGATCGTATCGGTACACGCTGGTTAGCCTCCGGTGGACTTGCAATCGCCTGCACAGGTCTGGTCTGCATCAGTTTTCTCAACGAGCACAGTTCGATTCTGGACATCGTCTGGCGGCTCTTATTGACAGGTGTTGGGCAGGCGCTCTTTCAATCCCCCAACAATAGTGCGCTCCTCGGCTCTGCTCTCGAAGAGCAGCAGGGCAGCGCCTCTGGCTTCCTGGCAACAGGTCGTGTCGTTGGACAAAGCATGAGTATCGCTTTAGCTGGTGCCGTCTTTGGAGCATTGGGCGGCTCTATAGCAGGAAGTGCACTTGTGAGAGGTGCGCAGAGCGGTGGACAAAATATACAGGCACTTCAACAAACGTTTGTCAATAGTTTTCATGTAACATTTCTGGTTTGTGCTGCCGTCGCAGCAATAGGCATTTTTACCTCGCTTGTGCGAGGCAAAGAGATGATCAAGCACAAATAACACGACTGTTTCTCTATAGCCTGGAGAAAAGCTGTAAAATAAGAGGAATGCAACCAGCGGGTGCCGCCAAACGTATTTATGGCAGAATTGACCCGGATTTCCTGTATCTTCTCTCTCCGTATAGACGAAACTATTTTGGACGTGTAATATGGAGAGCAAATTATCGTATCGCTTCACTCCAGGCACGCGCTCTGTATGTCCATTATGTGTAATGGTCGCCAGTTGCTCTACGAGCAAGGGAGAGGAAGAACAGTTGTCACATCTAGAGGAAGGCAGAAAGGTCTGAACGATGGATGCTCAGGCTATATATAGGTATCAGAACCCGAACGATTCTGATTCCCCAGGATCACAGCGCCCCAATAATGGCGGAAATGGAAATAGCAGTGGAGGTGGACCGCAGAATAGTGGGACAACGATGCTTTTTCGTATCGTCCTTATAGCGGTTATCGTCATTGCAGGCTTCTATATCTTCCAAATCTTTGCACAGAATAACAACCCGGCCGGCGCGAATGCGATAGACATACCTTATGATCAGTTCATCAGTGAAGTGAAGCAGGGACATGTCAAGAACGTCACCTTTCAGGGTCAGGACGCGTATGGCGAGTTCACAACGACTATTACAAGCAGCGTTGATCCTAACAAAAAAGGCACCAACTTCCACTTCATTCAACTTCCAAATGGTGATCCTACACTCACAAACTTGCTGCTAGAGAAAAAGGTCAATTTCTCAGGCAAACCAGTGCCAAATAATGACTTTCTGATCTTCTTGATCCAGATGTCCCCCTGGTTGCTTGTCGTTGGCGTTTTCATCTTTATATTGCGCCGTGCTTCACAGAGCCAGCAAAATATCTTTAGCTTTGGCAAAAGTAAGGCGAAAGTTATTCTTGAGGATCGCCCAAGCACTACGTTCAGCGATGTTGCAGGTGTTGACGAGGCGAAGAATGACCTTGTCGAGGTGGTTGAGTTTCTCAAGACGCCGCAGAAGTTCCAACGTCTGGGAGGCAAAATTCCGCGTGGTGTGCTGCTAGTTGGCCCTCCGGGAACAGGTAAGACGCTCCTGGCGCGCGCAGTTGCAGGTGAGGCGGGCGTCCCCTTCTTCTCAATGAGTGGCTCTGAGTTCGTCGAGGTGCTGGTTGGCGTAGGCGCAAGCCGTGTCCGTGACCTCTTTGACCAGGCAAAGAAGGCATCTCCCTCGATCATCTTTATCGACGAAATTGATGCGGTCGGCAAGCAGCGCGGCTCCAGTATCAACAGCAACGATGAGCGAGAGCAGACCCTCAACCAGTTGCTTGTTGAGATGGATGGCTTTGACGCACGACAGGCAGTGGTTGTGATCGCCGCGACGAACCGACCTGATGGCCTGGATAAAGCGCTCCTGCGTCCGGGACGCTTTGACCGTCGCGTTACCGTTGATCGTCCCGATTGGAATGGACGCCTGGCGATCCTCAAAAT